>NZ_JAEQCX010000049.1:0-64619 GCF_020738035.1 Microcoleus sp. PH2017_28_MFU_U_A | reverse complement strand
TTCCCATTACCAATTACCAATTACCAATTACCAATTACCAATTACCAATTACCAATTACCAATTACCAATTACCAATTACCAATTACCAATTACCAATTCAGTAACTTGAGAATTGCCACATTTGTTTCTGTAAACTGTCAACCCTTCGACAAACTCAGCGCAAGCTGTCAACTATCAACTGCAAACTGTCAACTGTCAACTGTCAACTGTCAACTGTCTGTTTTACCAATCAACCTCGGCCCTTTCCTCCACCACGCGCTGATAAACCCATTCGGTTTCCATTGCCAACTTCGGCCAACTAAATCGACGTTCCAAATCCTCATAAGCATTGTCAACCAACCATCGCCCATAACCAGGATTTCTCAGTACCTCCAAAATCCCCCAGGCCAAAGAATCGCGATTGTTAGCCTCAGTAACAACACCAGTTTTTGTATGCTGCACCACCTCCGGTAAGCCACCCGCATTCGACACCACCACAGGTACTCTTGCAGCAAAGCTTTCTAATGCTACAATCCCAAAAGGTTCGTAAAGACTGGGGAAAACCGCGCAGTCAGCCACCGTCTGGAATTTGTCGAGATGTTCCTCAAACATGAAACCCGTAAAATAACACTTATTCCAAATTCCTAAATTCCAAGCCATAACTTTGAGATGGTCTGTATTGCCACCACCAACAATAACAATTTTTGCGTTACCCCCCATTTCCCTAATTACTTGAGGTGCTGCATTGAGAAATACAGCAATGCCTTTTTCGTAGCTAATTCTGCCTACATAATAAACTATTTTTTCGTCGTCTGCTGCAAACTTGCGGCGGAAATCCATCGCGTCAAATTCGTCCCTGCGCGGCTTTTTTTCCGATCTAATTCCGTTGTAAATTACCTCTATTTTGTTCCACGGAGTCGATAGTACAAGTTCGGCTTCCCGCCGCATATAGTCGCTGCAAACAATGACGCGCCAAGCGTTATAAGCGAGGTCGTTTTCCTTGGCGTTAATGTAGCGCTGCCCGTCATTGTGGAGGCCGCTGAAGCGCCCGTATTCGGTGGCGTGGATGGTGGCAATTAGCGGTACTTTAAAGGTATGCTTGAGGGCGATCGCCGCATCTCCCACCAGCCAATCGTGAGCGTGGATCAAATCAAAGGGGCCTTCTTCTAGCATTAGTTTGCCGCCTTGGTGCCCCATGCTTTGGTTGAGGTTCGCCACCCAGTGAAAAAAGTCCTTGGCGTGCCCGACTACTACACGATGCACCTCTATTCCTTCAACCACTTCGTACATCGGCGCGTGACCGAACTCTACTGTAATTAAGTGAATCGAGTGCCCTAGCTTCACCAATTCTGGATACAGTTCCGATACGTGGCGGGCGATACCGCCGACTATTCTGGGAGGAAACTCCCATGCCAATACCAAAATTTTCATCTTTCTCCCCTCCTAAGAATTTATATATCTTAATGTTTATTGTTGACTACTTTATTGTATGATCCACAGCCTAAAATGTTGATCGATCGCAAATCTATGCCCGAGGGCTGACTTTTGGCAGCAACAAGGACGGAAAATTATGCAGAAACCGGGTGTTTGCAGCAATTGCTCTCTGGCCCGGTTTCTGGAATATTTGGCCTAAACCGACAGTTTCGGGCGATCGCCCGCACCCTCAAGATTGCTTCAAAATCGGTTCCAACTCGCGGCGAAAACGATCCCAAGCAGCCACCGATGCAGAATTAGAAGCAGCGCCCTGACGCATTAAAATCGCACCGTCTTCAAAGCCAACAATTCCGTAGTCTCCAGATTTGGACATTCGATCGATCGCTGGCACGATTTGCTGCAACTGTCCGCGTTCCCGGCGAAACGCAGGTTGATACTGCTGCAACTGCCACATATCGGCAATTACATATTCCATCTTCACTGCCTCTCCCGCATCATTCCGCAGTTCAAACATCGGAAACCGGAGAATTTCCCGGCGGCTTGACAAAATCGGCACAATAGTATTCGTTGCAGCCACGCTAGCATTATCAGGAATTTGAGCTAACAGCGGGCGCACTTGAGACACGTGCTGCCACTGTCTGATGAGAGGAACCTGCACCCAAGGATCGATCGCATCGGGCAAAATAAACGAAAAAGTCCGATTAGGATTAGACGTGAAGGTAAAAAATAGCGACAAGCAGATGCAAAACCCCCAAAAGCGGCGAAACTGCGAAGACGAAGGGAAAGGAAACACCGCATTCGGAAAACGCAAAATTGTTTGTTCTCCCCTTTTAATTCTATCTTCTTCCTTTTGACGGCCAGCCCACCACAGGATTGCCCCATAAAACAGCCCCGGAACCACAGTCATCGCATAGCGAATATTAATTGCCAGCACAGATTCTCCTTTAGCTAAAAATAGCTTTAGCAGCGGGAAACCTGCGATCGTCCAAGATGCGGGCGCTACGGCAGGAACCAAAGCTAACGGCAACCACTGACCAAGTAGGTATCTAATCTTACCAAAAAAGGGCGTAAATAGCTCAGTCACCAACCGCCCGGGATTGCTAACCATTCCCCAAATAATTTCAAGAGTCGAAGCTTCATCACCATCAGCATATTGACCGAAGCGTTCCATCATAAACCGCTCGGAAATATCAGCAGAAAACAAAGGCATAATCAGATTTGTCAAAGCAATCATGTAACCAAAACTGAGAATGCACACAGCCAAGCCAGTCAGAGGATAGCGCCGACTCAAAATCATGTAAGCCCCCACCCCAAACAACACAACTCCCCCATCTTCTCGCACGGCTAACATTAAAGTTGCCAGAATCCCAAACAGCGGCCACCAGCGCTTCTCCATCGCCAGCAACAAGCCAAAAACATAAAGCGGAGTTTGGCAAGAATCATGAAAATTACCCAAAGTCGGGCCGATAACGGCGTTAGCTGCGTAATAGCTCACGACAATTGTCGCCGACAGTCGCGGTTCTAGATGGTGTCTGGCGAGAGCGTACAGGACTAAACCAGCCGCCGTAATTAAAGTCACCTGCAACACCGTCAAAGTAACAGGAGAGGGGAACAGCGAGTAAATTGGCAGCCACAGCATCAGCGCTGGGGTGAAATGCTGCCCCAACCGATAGTAAGATACAGACGGGAGCTGATTTTGGTGAACCACGTTAGTGGACAAAGCCGAAGACAGGGAACTCTCAAACAAGTGACCCCGAGTGCCGTTCCAAAAAAGTTGATTGAAAATGCCTTGGTCGTATGTAGCGTAAAAGCTGTAGTAGCGGTGCAGCGTCAGCAGCAGGCACAGCACAAAAAAGGCCGCCGCCACTTGAACCACTACCCGCAGCGACTCATTTTTCTTCCATCTCAAAAATGTCATTGGCCCGCCGTAATGAAATCATCGGACAATAGCATAAATCTAAAGTAAGTATTAAATTAAAGTAGAAGTGAAATAACTCGGCTCGGCAATGGTCAATTATTTTCACCCGATCGAAAAAGTCAACAGCGTCAATCCAACATCCGGCAACGACGACACCGACTGTTCTCCCGAACAGCCGACCAATCCTGCACCGCTTTTACAGCTTTTGCTGTTCGTAGACAAGCGTCCCTCTTCCAGGGAACAGACCAGACACATCCGCAAGTCCCTACAGGCTTTGAAGGCAGAGTGCGACTTTGAGCTTCAAGTCATCGACGTAGGAGAACAGCCGGATTTAGCCGAACACTTTAAACTTGTAGCCACTCCCTCGCTGCTCAAAATTCATCCCGATCCCCGACAAACTCTCGCCGGCAGCAATTTGATCGCCCAACTCGAACATTGGTGGCCCCGCTGGAAGCGTTCTGTAGAAGAATACGCAGCTCAGCAGCAGTCTACCTCGGCTCTGGCTGCCAATCTGGCCGACCCAAAACCCATCTATTCGGTTGCTTGCGCCACCGAACTCGTGCAGCTTGCGGATGAAGTTTTTCGGCTCAAACAGGAAAAAGAACACCTGCAAGAGCAGTTGCAGTTGAAAGACAGGATTATTGCGATGCTGGCTCACGACTTGCGAAATCCCTTAACGGCCGCATCTTTGGCTTTGGAGACTTTGGAGTCAAATCAGAAGGTAAAGGAGGGGCAAAAGTCCCGTTTGACACCGACTCTGGCGGCTCATTTGATGAAACAAGCCCGCCGCCAAATCCGAATTGTCGATCGCATGATTACAGATATCCTGGAAGCAGCCCGGGGTACTAACGCTCAACTCCACATGGAACCCAAAAAAATCGAACTGAGGGCGATTTGTCAAGATGTAATCCTGCAATTTCAAGACAAATTTCAGGCTAAAAGTCTGAACTTAGAAACAGACATTCCCGCAGATTTGCCCTTGGTTTATGCCGATCCCGATCGCATCAAACAAGTCATAGTCAACCTGCTGGACAACGCCAGCAAGTACACGCCAGAGCAAGGAACTGTAAGTATTTCCATACTGCACCGCACTGCTTACAAAGTTCAAGTCAGCATTGGTAACAGCGGCCCAGGAATTCCCGAAGAAGATTGTGCGAGCATTTTTGAAGACAGCTATCGCTTGCAGCGAGATAAATCAACAGACGGTTACGGCATTGGGCTGTCTTTGTGCCAAGGCATCATCCGCGCCCACTACGGTCAAATTTGGGTAGACTCAGTACCCGATCGAGGCAGT
Organism: Microcoleus sp. PH2017_28_MFU_U_A; assembly: GCF_020738035.1. Taxonomy (NCBI): domain Bacteria; kingdom Bacillati; phylum Cyanobacteriota; class Cyanophyceae; order Oscillatoriales; family Microcoleaceae; genus Microcoleus; species Microcoleus sp. PH2017_28_MFU_U_A. The sequence continues at coordinate 59,993 of NZ_JAEQCX010000049.1, read as the reverse complement.
TGTTTTCACTTTACCCTGCCTATTCAGAAATAACTGTCAGTTGTTAGTTGTTAGTTGTTAGTTGTTAGTTGTTAGTTGTTAGTTGTTAGTTAACAGTTGTCAGTCGCAAGCAACCGAATTTGATATAGCGGTTCTCAAGCGTGGTGAGGTATGCCCTATGCCCTATGCCCTATGCCCTATGCCCTATGCCCTATGCCCTATGCCCTATGCCCTATGCCCTATGCCCTATGCCCCATTCCCTAAAGTTCAATTTGAACGTAGGGCAGCGATAATCTGTTCGTTTGCCTTGGGAAAAGTAAACTGGTCAATTTCGTCGAGTGTCACCCAGCGAATTTCATCGCATTCGATCGTTTGCGGTTCCCCGCTGATGTAGCGGCAGTGGTGCACGTAAAGCCTAACTGTAAATTTAGTGTAGTCGTGGTCAATTGTAATCAGGCGATCGCCAACTTCTACCACAATCCCCAACTCCTCCATAATTTCCCTTTGTATGCAAGCTTCGATCGTTTCTCCCGGCTCTATTTTACCGCCCGGAAACTCCCAGAAACCGCCGTGCAGTCCGTGTTGTCGGCGCTTGTCAATCAAAATTTCTTGGCGATCGTTCCAGATCGCAGCAACGCCGATAACTTTGTGGGCCACAGGAGAAAGAGACATATTAATTGGGAATTGGGAATTGGGAATTGGGAATTGGTGATTGGTAATTTTGACGCACTGCTAGTTTCGTACTTACCGTTTTTTTAACCGCAACTGTGGGCTGTAACGAAGTATTACGGTGAAACAACCAGCTAGATGGCAACCCGTGCGATCTATTGTAATTAAAAATTAATAATTTAATCATATTATCAATTTTATTAACAAATCACAAGTGACAACTAATACCGTCTCATAAAAGTCTGGCTGCAAACTTTCGTGTTGGGTTTCAATTCAGCAATCTACCCATCCAAAATCTAAAATCTAAAATCTAAAATCTAAAATCTAAAAATTTAAGCCCCCATCTTCCGAAGGGGGCTTGACACTTGTACGATTTAAATGTTAATAATCAACTAATCATCCGAGCCGTGTCTCTCACTAGCTTGGATGGACTTTTCAAAAGTCATTCGCTGTTCGGCATTTTTGAGAAAATAGCCGCTAATCATAGCCGAGGCGAGCAATCTACCCAAATGTTCGCGACTGGTAGTCACTGTCACCCCGAAGTGTTCCGAAGGTAAATTCCCCAAAAGCCCGACAATATTTCGCTCCATTACTTGAAACACTTCGTGAGAAGTCGGCTTAGACAACTGAGAAACAGTGTCGGGAGCCATTGACTGCACGTATTGCCATAATAAATTAGCATTTTCTCCGTCTTCTTCAAAGAATTCAGGGGATTTATTAGATGAGTTGCTCACGAGTACCTCCGTTTCAGAGACAGCTTGTTATTTTAGACGCGGGCGGTTAAATTAAATAACCCTTATCCGATCGCTGCTGCTATTTATTACCAAGTAATTACTAATGTAGCAGGACAGTCGCAGCAACCAAGTGGGTACAACCGAATTAAAGGCGGCGGTTTTTACGATTTTAGATTGGAAAATGGCGATCGCCTGTGTCCCGATCGCCATTCCCATCTAGCTAGCTAGCGAGATAATCGTTGATATCTTGCTTGCGCTTGCGGAGTTTGGTTAAAGCTTCCCGTTCAATTTGACGCACCCGTTCCCGACTGATGTTCAGACGATCGCCTATTTTTGCCAAAGTTAAAGTTTGCCCGTCTTCTAAACCGAACCGCAAAGCAAGGACTTCTCGCTGTTGCTGAGTCAGTTCCGCCATTAGGTGGTCTAAGTCAGTCCGCAGGGAAGCTTGCAGGGCAAAATCTTCTGGAGTAGTACCCGTATCTTCCAACAAATCGCCCAACTCAGTATCTTGATTGTCTCCCACGCGCAAGTCCAGTGAAAGTGGCAGGCGCGCGCGATCGAGATATTCGCGAATTTGCTTGGGAGTCAAATCTAACTCTGACGCCAATTCAGCAGCAGTAGCCGCGCGGCCGAGCTGTTGAGCTAGCAGGCGCTGAGCCTTTTTAATTTTGTTGAGTTTTTCGGTAATGTGGATCGGCAAGCGGATGGTGCGACCTTTTTCGGCGATCGCCCGGGTAATTGCCTGACGAATCCACCAATAAGCATAAGTTGAAAATCTGTAGCCCTTAGTCGGGTCAAATTTTTCTACTCCCCGCTGCATCCCGATCGTACCTTCCTGAATTAGGTCGAGTAAATCTACATTGCGCTTGATATATTTTTTTGCAACAGACACAACCAGGCGCAGGTTAGCTTCCACCATGTGGCGCTTTGCCCTTTCGCCATTGTCGATCGTCCGCTGCAACTGTGCCTCAGACAGCCCGACTGTCTGTGCCCATTCAGCCGCCGTCGGGTCGCGGCCTAACTCTTCGGCTAAAATATTTTTTTCCTGATGCAGTGCGGCTGAGCGCTGTACCTGTTTCCCGAAGAGTATTTCTTGCTCATGGGTCAACAGCGGAACGCGACCGATTTCCCGCAAGTAAGCGCGAACAGAATCTGTATCTGAGGACTTAAGAGTTTTCATGAGCTTTTCCCGCTGAGGATCTGTGCCTCTAAAGGTTTGCGGCGTAGCAAACCCCTAGCTTTAGCTGGGAAGAAAAGCGGGCGGGGACTTGCGCTTTCCTTCCATTTAAAGAGGCTTAATTTTATGGTAGCTAGCTGTTACTCCCAGTCAGAACCCTCTCAGGTTAGGTTTTGGTTGGGGGTGCACAATGCTACTTATGTTAAGAATCTTAACATTTGTGAGAGCAGTTGGCTACACTTCTTTACATTTATTTCATGGAAGCCTGCAATGTTGGTACGAGAGTACCCGCAAACAAGCTTTGCAGTTGCATCATGTTAAACAAAATGCGCTAAATCTCAGAGGGGAAGAGGGGGAGATGGGGAGATGGGGAGATGGGGGGTAGAGGGAAGAGGGGGAGAGGGGGAGAGGGGGAGATGGGGAGATGCTTTCGGACAACGCAATTAAAAAATACACTTTAAATGCCCAGCAGCTTTTCAATACCCTGAATATGAAGTTATGTCAAATCCGGTAGCATCGGAATTATTAGTAGCCCAAATTAGGAGACGGCAGTGCCGTTTCTTGCGCGCCAGATTAATTGTAGGGAAACGGCACTGCCGTCTCCTCTATATTATTCCGGTGCAACCGGAACTGATATTACAGATATTGATGAACCCGCCCCAACAGATAATGACTAATGACTGATGACTGATGACTAATGACTTCTTTGCCGTTGAGCTTCGTACAAGATGAGGGCTCCGGCGATCGACACATTGAGAGATTCTACGCCGCGGCCGAGGGGGATTTGGATTTGTCGATCGGCTAAACTTCTCAATTCGGCTGACAAACCAGAACCTTCGTTGCCCAAAACGATCAGAGTCGGCACTCGCAAATCAACTTCCCAATAAGTTAAACTGGCGCCGGCAACGGTTGCTAAAATTTGCATCCCGCGATTTTTATACCCGGAGACTTCGGCGGTTAAATCTGGAGTGACTGCTACTGGCAGCTTAAACCAAGCTCCTGCTGAGGCGCGCAGCACCTTGGGATGGTCTAAATCAGCGCTGTCTGAACTCAGCAGCAAGCCGTCGGCATTAGCAGCAGCGGCGGTGCGGACGATCGCCCCCAAGTTGCCGGGATCTTGGATGGTTTCTAAAGCTATACCTAAAGTTGAGATTTCTGCGGGTTGTGTGGCGATACGGGGTGCGGTGGCGATAATGCCGTCGGGTTGGACTGTAGTGGCGATCGACTCTAAGACTTTGGCACTGACTAATTCTGTGCGATCGGCTAAACCAACAATTTGTTCCCACAATTTCCCATGCTGATCCAGCCATTCGGGAGTGCAGCAAACCGTTGCTAACGGGTATTTGGCCGCGCAAGCTTCTTCGAGCAAATGCGTACCTTCGAGTAAAAATAATTGTTGTTCCCTGCGTCCCTTAGAGCTGTGGAGTTTGCGGATTTCTTTTACTAAGGGGTTTTGAATACTTGTGAGCATTTTCTTAATTCAGCAGAGCGAATGGGGTTATTACCTGTATCGGGTCAACCCCAAACTTTTTTCTGCCTTGGGAATGCGGAACCCGGGACTTGAACCCGGAAGGCTTGCACCACATGAACCTGAATCATGCGCGTCTACCAATTTCGCCAGTTCCGCATTGGTCACGAATTACTACTATCGGGTATGCTCGCCAGTTTGTCAAGTGTTTTGGGAAATATTTTTTTATTCTAGCTGCGAGTAATATCAAGTCCGTTGGCAAAGGAAGAAGAAAGAAAATCTTCCTTCTTCCTTTTTCCCAATTCCCAATTTTATAAAGGCGAAGATGCCCCATGCCCCATGCCCCATGCCCCATGCCCCATGCCCCTTCTGTTATAGTTGTTGTGGCAGATAGTTCTCACCTCGACTACCTATGTCTGAGCCATTAACCCTCGATCCGAGTCAGTTGCCAGATATTAGCAACTTAGTTCTAGAAGACGATACTCCTTTGGACAGCTTCATCAACGAAAAACAGCAGCGATTGCTGACAACGGTTTTATATAGCGGTGGCGATACGGGGATTACCGTTCCCTTTATTGCGGCGGCAAATGTCGGTTTGTTCAGCAGCGTGCGTCAGCCGGGAGTCGCCCCGGATGTTTTTCTGAGTATCAATATTACTGGTGCTGAGGATTGGTGGGAAAGACAAGTGCGATCGTATTTATTTTGGGAATTTGGCAAACCTCCCGAAATTGCGATCGAAATTGTTTCTCCAACTCCAAGTAACGAATTGGGCAGCAAATTAATAGATTACGCTCGAATGCGAATCCCGTATTATGTTGTGTACGATCCGCTACGCGAGTTGAGAGGCAGTACGCTGCGAATCTTTGAATTGCACAATCAATCTTACGTGCCTAAAACTGATGCTTGGTTTCCCGAAGTCGGTTTGGGACTAACTCTGTGGCAAGGTGAATTTGAAAATGTTACTGGTACTTGGTTGCGCTGGTGCTCTGCTGGTGGCGCTTCCATTCCTACAGGCGACGAACTGGCGGTACAAAAAAATACTCAGTTATCTCAAAAAGATGCTCAGTTATCTCAAAAAGATGCTCAGTTATCTCAAAAAGATGCTCAGTTATTGGAGGAACGGGCGCGCACTAAACAAGCATTTATCCAGACGATCGAACTCGGTTTAAGACTGAAATTCGGAGATGAAGGATTGCTGCTGCTTGAGGAAATTTTGGAAATTTCTGATGTGGGTGTTTTGCAGGCGATCGCCTCTGATATGCTCGCAGCCAACAACCTGGACGAAATTCGGCAAATTTATCAATCGTAATCTTACAAGGTTAGTAATCTCATCTCTGTTTATAATTTTAAGTGTTGCTTAATTTGCTGTGAGTTGAGATATTAGCTGGCGTCGAAATTGTTAAATATTGTGGAGTCATAGGTGGCTTACTTACTGCTAATTGCTGATTTTTACCAGAAAGAATTGGTTGAAAGCCCCAAGCTTGCTCTGGAGAAATTATCAGTTCCCTTGTGTTAGTTGCGGGTGCAGAATGTGGGTTGATGGGCCCGGGCGATCGCCCGCCGCGCCGGGGCCCCCTACCTCAACCACCGCCAAAAACTCAGAATTGCCACAAAAATTCAAAATCTCAAACCCAAAACTGCCCAACCCCAGTACGATCGATCTAGTTAGCAAAAAATAAGTAAAAACACTACCGGAGTAAATTATATGGATCTGGTCGTACTTCAGAACTGGCTGGACAACATCTCCTTCGCCATCTTGTTCGCAACAATGCTCATTTACTGGGTGGGTACAGCATTCCCCGGCATTCCCTACCTCTGGGCCTTGGGCACCGCAGGAATGGCCGTCGCCAACCTCTCCATCGCCGCCTTACTCGGTTCTAGGTGGATAGAAGCCGGCTACTTCCCACTCAGCAACCTTTACGAATCCCTATTTTTCTTAGTTTGGGGAATCACCACCATCCACCTAGTCGCGGAAAACATGAGCCGTTCCCGCTTAGTCGGAGCAGCCACATCCCCCGTAGCAATGGCAATATCCGCCTTTGCAGCCCTGACTCTGCCCGACACCATGCAATCGGCAGAGCCCCTAGTACCAGCCCTCAAATCCAACTGGCTGATGATGCACGTTAGCGTCATGATGCTCAGTTACTCAACTTTAATGGTAGGAGCATTGCTGGCGATCGCATTTTTAATCGTCACCCGCGGCCAAAAAATCGAACTCACAGGTAGTTCCTTCGGCACCAACGGCAACCGCAACGGCAACTACCGCCTGCAACGCCTACAAAATCCCGAACCTCAAACCCTCGAAACAGTAGGCGACAGCGCCTTAGCTTTCAGCGAACCGTCTTTCAACTCCAACAATAACGGTTTTGGCGCCACCGCAGTCCTAGAATCAGCAACAATTCAAACCGCATCAACCGCGGCAACTCAAACCTCAGAACTTCTCTCGCCCCAGCGCTTGAATCTAGCAGAAACTCTTGATAACATTAGCTATCGCATCATCGGTTTAGGATTTCCCTTACTAACAATTGGGATTATTGCCGGTGCCGTTTGGGCTAACGAAGCTTGGGGTTCTTACTGGAGTTGGGATCCGAAAGAAACTTGGGCGCTGATTACTTGGTTAGTATTTGCAGCCTACCTGCACGCCCGCATCACTCGCGGCTGGCAGGGAAGACGCCCAGCAATTTTAGCCGCCACAGGTTTTGTAGTAGTTTGGATTTGCTATCTAGGCGTCAATCTGTTAGGCAAAGGTTTGCATTCCTACGGTTGGTTTTTCTAATTTCTGAACCACAAATCAGTCCCAGAGAAACAGAATAAATCACCGAATAGGGATTAATATAATCTCCAGTTGTAGGCAGCTATTTCCAGCAAAGTGTGTCAATTTAAGCCTAAAATCCTTTGTATCTATTCCTGTCCCCCCTTCTTAAGGGCTAGGCAAGGTTACAGATAGGTACGTAGTTGGGCTTTAGCCCTCTTTCTTTATACGCATAAAGAGGGCTAAAGCCCAACTACGTACCTTAGACCATTACTACGTTTGATATTAAGTTGACACAAAGGCAATGCCCACTTTGCTAAACTACTGAGACTGTAAAATTTTACTCCCTCTTCCTTCTTCCTTCTTCCTTCTTCCTTCTTCCTTCTTCCTTCTTCCTTCTTCCTTCATTAAAATGACAATTGATATGGACGATTCACAAATATTTCTCAAAGAAGACGATGTTTTGTCGGCTCCTACCAGCGCTTTGATGTATCAATGTACGTTCAAAGTCAACGAATATATGACCATTCTGAATTCAAGATTGCTAGAAGAAAGATTATTCTCAGACGGCATGGATTGCGAGCTTTTAAGTTCAGGAAAAGGCTGGACACAAGGAAAAGTTAGATTGCGTCTGGAGTTCATTCCGATCGAACCTGAGGTGAAAGAACAAAAAGCCCTTCCCGCCGCACCGGAAGAATCAGACACCGCCCAAAACAACGCCGAAGATAGCTCCGACTCAGAGCAAATTGATACAAATGAGCCATTAGATGTCACGGACTCAACAGAAATAAGTAATGATTTTCCTATTTCTAGGTATCCAGACAGCAACCCCCACAGTCGAGGAATGTGGAGCTAAGCTGCTACTTACGGGAGAGGGAAAGCAGGAAGATTTTTAAATTTTAAGTTCAGAGTTTTGAGTTGAGGAGCTTCTAATTGCATCCTTCATACAACTGACAACTAACAACTGATACCAATTAAAAAATCCTTGCTACAACGCTCTTAGGAACGAAAATTTAATAACTTACACAAGTTTGTGGGGTGTCCCGCCCGCTGGCCCTTTTTGGACGGGCGGGACGCCCATCCCACAATAAGTAGTTAAAATTATAAGTTATTTAATTCGCGATCCTTAGTTGAGTTTGTGTAGTCAAATATTGTCGGTGGTGCGTCGCTCGATCGATTTTCTGTCTTTTGTTGGGTAGTATCGATGGCGACACACCCTACGACTACTGACAAGCTGACAACTGACAACTGCTAACTATCAACTGTAATGCCTGAATCTTCCAATTGGACGCACCTCCACGCTCAACTGCACCGGACACTGCTACAACGACAAATCTTGCCCTCAAATCAGGGATTGTTAGTAGCAGTATCCGGCGGGCAAGATTCTCTGTGTACGCTCAAATTACTGCTGGATTTGCAGCCCAAATGGGGGTGGAATCTAGCCATTGCTCATTGCGATCACTGCTGGCGTTCTGATTCCCAATCTAATGCAAATCATGTAGAAAATTTAGCTAAAAATTTCGGAATATCCTATTATTTGCAAACAGCCTCGGACATCCCCAAAACCGAAGCAGCGGCCAGAAAGTGGCGGTATCAAGCTTTAACCGAAGTTGCGATCGCCCACAACTACCCCTACATTGTCACAGGCCACACAGCCAGCGATCGCGCGGAAACACTCCTCTACAACCTAATTCGCGGTAGTGGCGCCGACGGACTTTCCGCCCTGACTTGGACGCGCCCCCTTGCCGATTTGCGATTGCCGATTTTAGATTTTAGATTGGGAGATTCTGGCGACAATCCCAATTTCCAAATATCTGCCGATTTGCGATCGCACAATTTAGATCAAACTCCCCAATCAAAAATCCCAAATCCCAAACCTAAAATCTACTTGGTTCGTCCGTTGCTGGAAATCACCCGATCGCAAACAGGTCAATTTTGTCAAGAGCAAAAACTACCAATTTGGGAAGATTCCACTAATCAAGATTTGCAATATGCGCGCAACCGAATTCGATCGCAATTATTGCCTTATTTAGAAACTCATTTCAACCCAAAAGCCCAACAAGCCCTCGCCCAAACAGCCGAACTCCTGCGCGCCGATGTCGAATATCTCGAAATTGCAGCCAGTGAATTACTACAGCGAGCCATCTCTCCAACTACAGACAACCCGCAGTTGCAAATTCAACTCCCCGTCAAGTTAAATCGCCCAATTTTACGAGAAGCACCCCTGTCATTGCAACGGCGAGCAATGCGACAGGTATTGCTACAAATATTGCCCTGTGCACCCAGTTTTGACAGCGTAGAAAAACTCACCAGCTTAATCGCAGCGCCCAACCGATCGCAAACCGATCCATTTCCTGGAGGAGCGATCGCCCGAGTTGAAAACCCTTGGATCGCGATCGATATTTAATTTTAGGCGCTTGGCAGAAAACTCGAAAGAGCTTGCCGCAGATCCGAAACAACCCGATCTTGCTGCTCTCCAGTTTGCTGTACGCGATCGAGTTCTCCCCCCACCGCTTCCAGCTTTTGGCGCAGCCCGCTCAAATTGTCCTGCACCGGTTGCAACATTTCTTGATAAACATTCACCCGGCCCCAGAGTTCCGCCACAGCACCTTTCTGGCTGAACAAAGTCTGCTCTAACTGCTTAAGTTCATTGCGTTTCGCTTCACTTTCCCCATTTTGACGGTTGACATTTCCCTCAATTTGAGATATTGACTCCCGCACCTGCTGAATTTCGGTTTCCAGCCGTTGCAATTCTTGGCTTTGCTGCTGGCGTTGAGTATTGAGCTGTGTGACGATCGGCCCCAAATCAATCTGTCCAGGTTCTGTTTTTTGAGGATTAGCAGTACCCAAGCGACGCCACAGCACCGCCTGATGCTGCTTCAAAACATTTTCCCGTTCCTGCAAGCGGAGGCGCTGTCCCACCAAAGTTTCATTCAACATCTGATAACTTTCGAGTTCATCGGCCATTTCATTTTCCAAAGCCATGCGATCGTACTCGGAAGCCGCTTGAATTTTGGCTTGCAACTCCTCGATTGTTTCCCGCTGGAGAGTCAACTCCTCCTCTTGATCGTTAACAAACCGGAACACCTTTTCCAAATCCTCTTGCAGGTGTTGCACCAGCCCCTGTAATTCCTCAACCGGCATCCGCTCCAGAGCAGACACATCTACTACCTGCTCCACAGCCCCAGCACCCGAACCAGACGCCAGCCCGGAGATTTGCTGGTACATAGTCTCAACAGCCTTCACCTGGACAGACATAGACTGAGCCTGCTCCTGCTTAGCGCCGAGGGTACATTGCTGCCCTTTCAGTTGGGCCCGAGCTTGCGCCAAAGCATCTTGGGATTGATACCATTCCTGCCAGCGGCTTTGGAGGCTCTGATTTTGTCGATCGACCTCTTCCTGCTGTTGCTGAGCGTTTGTGCGTTTTTGCTCCAACTGCTGCCAGTGCAAATCCAGAATTGCCTGCTGAGCGCCCACAACACCAAAAGACTGATTCAGTTGTTCCCGAACTCCTTGGGCCGCAGAAATTGCTCCTCCCAGCTTGTTCATCAACTCCTGAATTCTCAATGCCTGCTGCTCGTCAACAACTGCCCCCTGAGGAGCCTGAGACTGCTGGTGAGCCACCTGCTGCTGTTCGCCCCGCAACTGTTCCCAAGCCGTCTCCATCTCCGCGCGGCTGCGATCGACCTCTTCTCGCAGTCGGTTAGCTTCATCTCGAGTATTTTCAATTTCCGAGCGTTGAGCCTCCAGGCGCTCCAACTCCTCCTCCATTTGAGCCAACTGCTCTTCGCGGGCTTGCATTTCCATTTCCCGGCGATTGAGTTCCTGACTCGAAAACGTCAGAGAAGCCTTCCACTGCTCAATTTCCTCTTCCTTATCCTTAAACTTGTCCTGCAAGCGGGAGAAATTTTGCAGAATGCTCACCAACTGGCGGGCAGCCTCCTGAATCCGCTGCACTTGCTTGTTAGCGCTCAACTCCACCAGCACCAGCGTGCCGTCGTTAAACTTATTAGCTTCCTCAACTGGGATCGCGTCATCGCCCGGTACGGCGCTCCAGTTGTGTTCGCCCCGCTGACAAGCTAGCAGTTTCAGTTCAGCCTTACCGCCACCGAGACCAAAGCCGCTTCTCTGTTTTTGTACTTCTGCTAGATACAGCACACTAATAGTCCTCTCTTTGGTGTCGTTTGCCCGATCGGGAATAGCATCCTTGAACAACTGTCTTCAGCACTCGCCGAGAGCACTGCTTCTCTCGCACTGCGTCTAGAAAGCACTGCCGCCGCCTGCTTTCTGAACCAATGGGAGAGCAGTATCAATGCCGCTTGATTCAAGACTAGCAAAACTGGGGGGACTGCCATAGCCCAAAGCCGAAAAAGATCAGTCAGTCAAAAACTTTCATTGATTGTATCAGGCTTTGGCTGCGGGTCGATCGCCATCTCGTCCTTTAATTACCCAGCATCGGGTCTCCTCCGCAGGCGGACTAGGGATTTGAACCGCGCTGCCTTAGAATAGTGGAATCACGCGAGCCTGTCATCGAGATCTACTCTTGAGCAAAAAGGTCAATGCTTTAAGACAGAACCCAACCGCAAGGACGCACAGCGCAAGGTAAACGTCAAAATTTTGGCGGTCGAAGACTTGAACCAGTCGTCCCTGCCAGCGTTGGACGACGATCGAAAAGCCCAGACAATTGTGTGTGTCATAAACCCCACGCACCAATGCCGGGGTGATGACTGTTAACAATTTACCTAGATTTACCCAGGATTTAGTAGTTAGATTCTCGGTAAGCCAATGGATAGATTGATGAGTATTGGCGAGTTAGCAGAGCTTTAAAGCTGTTAACATACGAAGAGATAAACACATTGAGAGGTCGAATCAATGGCTACCCTAACTTATTGCAAAGGCTTGCCCACACCAGTACACGAACTCAACGAACTAGGATTTACAGATTTCGAGATGTTCTTAGAAGCTTACGCCCCAATTTTTAGGGCTGCAAGCATTGAAACAGTTGACCACTTACTTTTAGGTACAGAGTTCAAGAAATCAGATTGGAACACGCATTTACAGCAAACCTACGGCATCAATAAGCGCCACGCCAATGGTGTAATCAGTTCTGCCAAGGGTCGTGTAGATGGTGCTAAAGAACACAGGATTTTACATCTAAAAGCTCTTGAAGGAAAAATTAAATCTATTGGTGCGTGGCTCAAAAAATCCGAACGCAAGTTGGTATTAGCTCGTAAGTTCTATGCCAAGAAAAAATGGCATCAATCAAAAATAGGTTGCAATTTCCCCCTAGCCTGCTCACTTCAATATAAATCCACAAACTGGCAGAATTTGCGCTTTCAAATTCACAACAAAAAGCGTAAACTGACTGAGTTAATTAACAGAGTAGAACATTTAAGGCTTTCGCCAGTCAAAGTCTTCATCCCGATGAGGGATATTTTTGTTGTCGGCTCTAAGGATGAGTCTTTTGGCAATCAAGTCTGCCAGTGGAATGGGCATAAAATAACTTTTAGAGTCCCCAAATGCTTAGAGTCGCGATTTGGAAAAACCCTGTCATCTGAGATTGGTGATTTTAGCCACAACATAAACAGACTGCCAGAATGCGGTGCTAAAACCTGGCATTTCTACCGTAAGAATGGAAAGTGGGTTGCTGCTGTGCAGTTTACCCCAAATCCCGTGAAGCAGGTTTCGAGAGAGAGAATGTACGGTTGCATTGGTATCGACATAAATCCCGGTTCTATTGGGTGGGTGTATGTCGATTCTGAAGGGAATCTCAAAGCCAAAGGGCAGATCCCATTGCAGATAGGTTTACCCTCCGGCAAGCAACAGGCTCAAATTGTTGATGCTTGTCTGCAACTAGCTGCAAAAGCCACAGAATTTGAATGTCCTGTGGTTTGTGAAGAACTTGATTTCTCAACAAAAAAGCAATCGCTGCGAGAGAAAGGTAGAAAGTATGCTCGAATGTTGTCGGGTTGGGCGTATAGTGAGTTTTATAAACAACTCAGTTCTATTTTGTCGAATCGTGGGATTGAGTTGACAACGGTCAATCCAGCTTATTCAAGCATTATCAGCTTGGTGAAATACCTGAGAATGTATGGCTTAGCTAGTGACGAAGCGGCTGCACTGGTAATTGCTCGTAGGGCACGCAAGTTAAGTGAAAAAATACCTTGCTCCTTAACCGCCTATTCTGAAGTGAATTCAGAAAAGCACGTTTGGAGCGAGTGGAACAAACTGAATAAAAAAATCAAACGTTCCGCTATGATATCACGTCGTTGTGATTATTACAGTGTTTCTAACTGGAGTTTCTTGGTCAACCTCGATACTGAGGAAGCGTAAAGCGCTAAGAAAGAATGTTTCAAACTTATACCGCAGAGTTTACCTAGGTTTGCCTAGGTTTTTATAAGCGGCTTGTAAGACTTAATTCTAGACAGGCTGATGCCTGAAATTGCTGCCCGAAGCTCAAAATCCCCAGGCCTCCATAGCTGGGGAGTATGTCAACAAGAGAAAATCGCCCTTTCGTCAATTCCTAATTGTGCCAGTGGCATCAAGCCCTTCATTCAGTTGACAGTTGACAGTTGACAGTTGACAGGTAAATTATTGACAGAAACTAAAGTCAATATGAGCGCGATCGCACAGTCTTTCCGATTTCAGACGCCAACGGTTTTAAGGAGGATACTTTAGCTGCATGCAGGGAAATTTGAGTGAAATTGACATCCGCAGCATCCTGCAATTGATTGAGTTAGGTCAGCGCACCGGAGAACTGTTCGTAGAGGCCTACAGCTTCATCGGCAACTCGGGTAATCTACCTACCCAGCGCTCCCCTGCAGGACAATCCTGGTATGTCTTCTGCTTCAACGGTCAGATTATTTACGCTACCCAGAGTGCGGGCAGTTTGTTTCGCTTGCGCGACTACCTGCGCCGCTACAAAGCAGACACCGCCCTTGACAAAATCCAAGTTCCCTATATGGCATCTACCAATGCCCCAGAATACGCCTACCTGTGGGCCCTGCTAGAAAACCACACCCTCACCCCAGCTCAAGGGCGCAACATCATCCACAGCATGATCCACGAAACCCTGTTTGACTTGCTCAGCCTCCACCAGGGTTCCTTCACTTTTGAAATGGGATCGGCATTGGCTCCTCAACTCACCAGCTTAGAAATTAGCTCGCTGCTGGCGAAGATTGTCCAACAGGTGCAGCAGTGGAAGCAGTTTCACCCTCACATTCAGTCGCCCAACCAATGCCCGATGATTTCAGATCCCGCCCAGCTCCGAGTCGCGCTCCCTGCCAATACCTTTAATACTCTCAGACGCTGGGCCGACGGTCACACTTCGATCCGCCAAATGGCGCGCTACCTCAACCGAGACGTGCTGACTGTCGCCAAGGCGATTTACCCTTTCGTGCAGCAGGGATTGGTGCAAGTATTTTTCCAGCCTTCTGTTGTCCCTGGCAACAACAAAATAGAATGGTCTTCTCCAGAAACCAAGGTCAAGAGAGTTGTCTGTATAGACGATGACAATGTGATTCGCAAAACAGTTGAGTCAATTTTAAACGAACAGGGTTACGAAGCTACTGGCATCAGCAATCCCCTCGAAGCCCTGAGTTTAGTTTTTAAACTCAAACCCGATTTAATTTTGTGCGACATCGCCATGCCCGAACTCGACGGCTACGAAATTTGCGCGATGCTGCGAAATTCTAGTGCTTTCCGGCACACGCCCATTGTCATGTTGACAGGGATCGACGGATTTATCGATCGCGTTCAAGCCCGCATGGCGGGGGCGACTGACTACTTCACCAAACCTTTTGGCGAAAGCGAGTTATTAATGCTGGTAGAAAAATATGTAGGCCCGGGCTATCCTCCGGCCAATCTCTCGGAAAAATTATTAAGCCGATCGCTAGAACACGAATTATAAGCCAATAAATTCCGCACTGATGGCACGGGAGGTTTTTTGTATCCCAGCAACCCAGGGCAGTCCCGGCAGTCACAGAGAGAAAGCTCCTTGCTGCGGGCGATCGCACCATCAACTAGAATGTATAAATTTGCGAGCTGGCCGTCCGGCGTCAGTAAAACTCAGTTCAATTTCTCGATCGCTGTCGGGCCGAAGTCGCTCAAAGTGCAAATATAATATATTTGTTCTCCACTTGCAGCCGATCGCCAAAACCGATGGGCACAGCAATGATTCCTTGAATTTCAAATCTCAAGCAGACTGAATTATCTGAACAGACAAGACATCTTCTGTTAAATTTCCCAAGTAAAGCAAACGCTGGCTTTATGGCTAAACCGACATCGGATCAGGACTCAAATTCAAAAGAAAAGACCTTCAAACCAAACTGGAATCCGTTTTGTCAAATGAAGTCGGATTGGTTGTCATTGCCTGCAAAGCTGGTTGGTGCAGGTTTGGATTCAATTTTATCTCATGTCCGAACCTGCCCACAAAAACTGAGATATTGGTTCTCAAATCTGGCTACTTTAGCCCGATTTAAGAAATCGTTGAAGATGTCCTCGCCATCATCCACATCTTTAGTTGCAGCCTGGGCGCGATACTCAGAAAATACCAATAGCAAGTATGCCGAGACCGTTAGTTACCAAGTTTACCCGTGCCAGAAATTAGGGGTAATCCGGAAAAAGTGGGTGAGCGCTGTTCGCAAAGTTTACAACATTTTAATTGCTTACCTAGACGAACATCAAGGTTTTATCAAAATCGGCAAGGGTCGAGGAAAGCGAGGTTTGAAAATGGTGCTAAAAACATCAGGTTTAATTCCTAAATGGTGCATCCCTAGAACGCTGGCAGCATTCAAAACCAGGATTCATGATTTAGGTTGGGAATGTGACAAACAAATTGCTTCTGCTTTTGCCACAACTTACGATTTTATATTTTTTCCGACATTTGAGATGTATAAAAGAGTAATTCAAAAAAATCGCATTTTAAGGAGTAAAACGGCGACATCAATGATGAATTTGGCTGGCAAAAATTCAGGAAAACCTTACAAAACTTGTGTTGCCTTGACGGTTCCAAGTTAGTTGGGAGCAAAGACGAACCCACCTCTAAAACATTCGTGCCGTGGGAAAAATTATACTTAAAATTGGGTGGTTGCCCAAATTGTAAGTTTCCTGACTGTGGGTATGAAATTTCTAGAGATTCCCCGGTTGTAAAGATTTTGGGGAAAGCTTTGTGGGATAAAATATCGATCGCTAATGTCCGAGCTCGCTCGTGTTGTACTTAGCATCTAGCAGGAAGTCTAAAATTATCCCAATCTTCAGGGTAAAAGTATCAGATAGTTAATAGCAGCAACAAAATAGGGAATTATGTAGAAAAAAGGCTGTCTGCACCAGTGGAAGTTTTAAGGTCTCAACTGAAGCAGGATTGGTGCAAGGAATTAGTCATAAATACTGCCAACACATTTACAAAAAGGACGGTTATAGTTATGTTTCATAGACCGAGCTCCCATTTTCCTCCCAACACCGACTTGAGTAGGGGTACGATGTGGGTTTCCCAGAGAGAAGAATTATGATTAGTGGCAGCCCAGACTTTATATTACCAGGACAAGGCATAGATCAGGCTCCGGAATTCCAGGAACTAGAAACTCCCGAAGGCGAGCTGCACCTGCGGTTCTACGTTCCTTCGGGGAACGAGTTCGCACTGCCGGCAACAGGGATTAGAGAGGTGCTATCCCCCTCCCCAGACCGAATGACACCCATTCCTAACGTTTCCTCCTTGCTTTTAGGTACGCTAAACATGAGAGGACGAGTGATTTGGGTGGCAGATCTGGGCCAATTTCTGGGAGACCAAACACCTCTGAACACCGATCGACCCGAAATCCCGATCGTGGCTGTGGAAGACCAAGATACGATTTTGGGGCTGGCAGTCGATCGAATTGTGGGGATGGACTGGCTCGACGTAGACCAACTGCACTCTCAGAACAATGCACCAGACGGCATGATTCCATTTCTGAGGGGAGAATGGATGTTAGGTGCACCAGCGACTAAAGTGCTCCGACTGCTAGATCAAGTGAAAATTCTGCGCTCTGCGCGGTGGGCAGCGTGAAATCGATTTTAGATTTGCGATTTGCGATTTTCGATTGGGGTCTAACTATCAACAGTCACAGGACTTGAGGCACGCATCTAAACATTCAAGCAAGATAAAAATCTAAAATCTCAAATCTAAAATCTAAAATCAAAAGAGGGCGGCAAATGGCAACAAGTACCAACTTTCAGCAGGACTACCAACGGGCAGAAGCGGCCTACATGGATGGCAACTATTCAGAAGCCGCGGCCCTAGTTTATCAATTAGTAGAAGATTTTCCCGAAGACCCCAGCGCTCGGCTGCTATGCGGGCACATCTACTGTTACGGACTGCAACAGTATGAGGTGGCACGGGAACAGTACATGGTGGTGCTGAGCCTGAGTGACGACCCGAGTTTGGTCGAACACGCTCACGGCGGTATTAGCCACACAGACCAATTTTTATCCGGAGAACTGCACACGGAAAGTTTCGAGGCTTTGTCTGCGGAAACTGAATTGGAATTCTACCCAGACTTGTCTATGGAGGAAGGGTTGGAAGACCCGGATTTAGCACTTTTCCAAGGGAATTCTCCATCCATGTCCTATGGGAGTCAATCGCCACAGGACATGGAAAACGAGGACTTGGCAGATTTGGGGATGAGCGGGTTGGAGTGGGAACCACAAGACAGCAGTAGCAGTGCTGCAACCTCTCTCGAAGATTTAACTAACCCCTTTGCTGGCGACAGCGGCGCAATGGCAGCTTATGCTGATGCGTCCGAGCCGCTAGACATGGACGAATTTGGCTCGGACTTGGGAGATCCTTTTGGCTTAGATGACCCAGGGTTTGATGCTGGTGACTTGTCTGATAGCAAAGTTTCTGGTTCCAAGGCGCCTTATTCAGGAGAGTTGTTTTCAGAAGCTCCAACTCAGGTACTCAACGGTCAAAGTTTTGCTGGTTCTGAAACCGGGAATTCCTTCGACTCGGAGCAATTAGACTCCCCCACTGGGCCGTCTGACAATTTTGGCGAACCTTTTGCGCCGCTCGATTTGCCAGACGAACTCGACTTGAATGATGACGACTACGACTATCAATCCCCGCCCGTGACCGGGCAAAATCAAGGTCAGAAGCCACCTCTGCCAGAAGAGGCAGACCCTTTTGCTCAGCCGATGTCCTCGGGTTTTGGGTCTTCTCGATCGCAAAGCAAGCAGCCGAATATTGACTCGGAATACTCGTCAAATTATTCGCTGGCGGAAGACGAAACGCTGTTGATGGGAGGTGCTGTCCCCAATTCTCAGAGTCAAAGGTCGAGCCGGGGACAATTTAATTCTGCCGATCGCTCAAACTCTAACAGCAATGGTTACGGCGACTCGGAACCGCAGGCATTTGGCTCCATGGACAGCTTTGAGCTAGATGCTTTTGATGACGACGCTTTCAGCGATTCCTTCTCTCTCGACGAAAACGAGCAAGCGACTGCTTTCGGGGCTGCTACCAAGAACAGCAGCGACTGGTCGTCAAGAACTGGGAACGCTCAAGAACACAGCGGCTTTTTAGACGAATTTGACGATTTTGACGATTTGGGCAATTTGCCGGATTTTGATATCTCAGAAGATGCCAACAGTTCGATCCTGACTAGAGGTAACACCAATTTCGGCAACTCGACCAGCGGCATGATGGGTACGAGCGGCAGCGGTCTGGACTTTGACAATAGCGACGGCTCGGCAATTCGAGACGATGAGATTTTTAGCATTTCCGGCCCTGCTGATGCGTCGGTGCCGACTTTTGCTCCGACAGAAAGTGAGGCGATCGATAGTTCGGTGACTGTAGAACAGGGCGGACTGGCTTTCTTGGAAAATGCCCCTCTGTTTACCAAACAGTTGTACACGGCAATCGGGGCTGGATTGGTTTCTCTGGTAGCTGTGGCTTTCGTGACTAACATTGCCTCCTATCAAGCTCTGAAGCAAGACAAGCCGGAGGCGATCGTTTACCTGCGCCAAACAGGCTGGGTAATGACGGCTGCCGCAGGCTTTACGAGCTTTTTGACTTCTTGGGGTATCGGCCAGTTGATCGCCAAGCAGGTACGCAAGTCCTCGGACAATTTGCAAGCTCAGTTCGATGCGGTATCTCAAGGAACTTTGGACGCTCGGGCAACGATTTACTCGGAAGATGAATTTGGCAAAATGGCTGCTAAATTCAACCACATGGCGAAGGTGATCCAAACTACGATTAGCGATACCAGACGCAAGTCTGACGAACAGGAACAGGCAAAAGAAGACTTGCAGCGCCAAGTGATTCGCTTGCTAGATGACGTGGAAGGAGCGGCTCGGGGTGACTTGACGGTGACGGCGGAAGTGACGGCAGACGTTTTGGGTGCTGTTGCTGACTCGTTTAACTTGACAATTCAAAACCTCCGCGAAATCGTCCATCAGGTGAAGCAGGCGGCTCGGGAGGTTAGCAAAGGCGCTACGGATAGTGCCAAGTTTGCGGGCGATTTGTCTTCTGATGCGCTGCGGCAGGCTGAGGAACTGGCGGCGACGCTGAATTCGGTGCAAGTCCTCACCGATGCGATTCAGCGGGTCGCAGAGAGTGCTAGAGAGGCGGAAGAAGTGGCCCGGGGCGCGGCGGCAACGGCTCTGAAAGGGGGCGAGGCTGTGGAGCGGACGGTGGCCGGGATTTTGGAAATTCGAGAAACGGTAGCAGAAACCACGAGAAAAGTCAAGCGGTTGGCGGAAGCTTCTCAAGAAATTTCTAAGATTGTGGGTTTGATTGCGGCGATCGCCTCTCGGACGAATTTGTTGGCTCTCAACGCTAGTATTGAGGCGGCGAGAGCTGGGGAATCGGGTAGGGGTTTTGCGATCGTGGCGGATGAGGTGCGGCAGTTGGCAGATCGATCGGCGAAGTCTTTGAAAGAAATTGAGCAGATCGTGATGCAAATTCAAAGTGAAACCGGCGCGGTAATGACGGCGATGGAAGAAGGGACGCAGCAGGTGATTGAGGGGACAAGATTGGCAGAACAGGCGAAGCGATCGCTTGAAGATATCATTCAAGTTACCAATCGCATTGACGTGTTAGTGCGATCGATTACGGCGGACACTGTGGAGCAGAACGAAACAGCTCGTTCGGTGGCCGCTGTGATGCAAGCTGTCGAGTTAACTGCTCAGGAAACGTCCCAAGAAGCGCAGCGAGTTTCCGGTGCTTTGCAAAATTTGGTAGGCGTTGCTCGCGACCTTTTGACATCGGTGGAAAGGTTCCGAGTAGAAACAGCAGAAAGACAATAATTGATTGTTTAATGCTTTTTTTACTTCCTGATTTACAAGCACCTTAGTGTGGCAATGATGGCAAACAAAAAGCAACCTCGCAGTCTTGAAACGATTGCGGGGATGCCAATCCAGCACCTAAATAAACTAGGAGTTGTACAGATGAACGATAACATAGTAGAGGTAATTCCTGGTATTTTTGGTGAAATTCAGCCGAATGGCTGTATTATCTCTACTTTAACCAAGTCTAGCAGGGGCTATGCCAACAAAAGACTTAAGATTGACGGTGAATGGAAAACGTTTACAGTTCACCGTTTAGTATTAGAAAATATCTTAGGTCGTCCGATTAGATCAGAATACTTTTCTTGTCATACTTGCGATGTCCGTAACTGCATTAATCCCAACCATTTATGGGAAGGTTCTAGGCTGGAAAATTCTCAAGATAGGTTTAGAAAAGGACGGGTTAAAGATGTAGGAAGCACATCTGCTCCTAAACCTCAAAAAGTACCGCGAGGCATAGAAGTAATTCCCGGCATTCGGGCCGAAATACAGCCAAATGGCTGCATGATTTGTATCCTGGCTAAAAGAAGTGATGGTTACGCCATTAAGGGTACTAAAATTAATGGCAAAACTAAAAGTTTCTACGCTCACAGACTGGTACTGGAAAACAAACTGGGACGATCGATCAAACCGGGTTATTTTGCCTGTCACAGTTGCGACGATCGCGGTTGTGTCAACCCCGATCATTTGTGGGAAGGAACTCCTGCCGATAACTCCCGCGATTCTATAGAAAAAAACCGCTTTCCTTTCGTTCCTGGCAAGATAGGTCCTAACCGCAAACTGAAACCCGAACAGGTGCAGCAGATTCGCTATCTTTTAAGTGAGGGGATGTCGAGAGCAGAAATAGCTAGGACATTTGCCATATCTCGCAGTCAGATTATTCTCTTGTCAAGGGGACAGATTTACAAAGACATTCTCTAAGACTCCTAAAATAGACAAAATACAATAACGCTTAAAATCAGGAATAAAACTATGCTGCCGGAGCAACAACAGAGGATCATGGGCTACTTTATTGAGGAGGCAAAAGACCACCTCAATACGATCGAACAAGGCTTGCTCAACCTACAAGCGACGATCGAAGACCCAGAACTGGTTAACGAAGTATTTAGGGCTGCTCACTCTGTCAAAGGAGGAGCCGCAATGCTTGGCCTGACTAGCATTCAGCAAACATCTCACCGACTAGAAGATAGTTTTAAAATTTTAAAAGAGTGCAGCGTTAAAGTAGACCAACAGCTAGAGTCGCTGTTTTTGCGAATTTTTGACACGTTACAAGGGCTGTTAGAGCAACTGTCGGGGCCTTTTGGGCTGACAGAGGAATTGGGAGAGCAGATGGTTCGAGAATTAGAACCTGTATTTGAAGAACTCAACGGGCACTTGGGGGGACTCGTCGGACACTGCGCTAACGATTCAGACGAAAGCAGCCCGCTGCCAATACCACAAACAGTTATGGCCCGAATGGGAGCCGGGACGTTTAACTCATCGATGAGTTTTGCGGACTCGGATTCAGCTTACGCATCCGATCTCACAGAAACGGAAGAAACCGCGCTGCATCTGGTATTTGACTCGGATGTGCCGGCGAGGATGCGGGAAATGCTGCAAGAGTTCAAACAGCCTGAGGGTTCTGACAGCAGGCGACAACTTAGGAATATTTGTCGGAACTTGAAAATGGCGGGGGAGGAATTTGAACTGCCCGAGTGGATAGAATTGATCGCTGTGGTAGAAAAGGCGATCGCCAACTCAGAAAATACCTACCGCACCTTAGCCCCAACGGTCATCAAAGACATCAAACAAGCCCAAGAACAGGTACTTTTGGGTCAATCTGGGTCGATCGCACCCAGCGCCAAACTTCTGGCGCTGGTGCCGACGGTTGTGGTTCCGGAAACAGATTTTGAAGACTTGCTGGCATTCGCTCAACCGGGTACGTTGGGTTCAAATGCGGTCTCTGTTGAAGATGCGGCCTGGGATCTGGCTTTGGGCGGCGATTCCCCGGATGGATCGAACAAGTTGCTGCCAACAATTTCTGGGCTGAGCATAGACGAGCTGTTCGAGCAACTCGACGGCGACGAAAGTGACGATTACGCCGGAGGTCTATCGCCGTTGGACAATTCCCCAGGGTTCGGAGAATCAGATGTAGAGACAGGTTCTTTTAGAATCTCGACGCGCACGGGCCCGGAAGTGGGGGCGGCCGAACTCAACACTTTAGCAGACTTGTTTGAAGGCGAATCTCCAGATCTCGACGGCGCTTGGGAAGAAGAAGATGATCTGGACTACGTACAATCTGCTTCTAGGATGCCGACGGGGGGAATCATGGAATTAGATGATGATGACAATTCCGGCGATTTTACTGATTTGTTGTTTGACGAATACGGTGAGGAAAATTCGGAAACGAATGCGAGGACTCCTTTAGAGGATCTCACGAGTTTGTTTGGGGACGATTTGCTGTTTGGAGGTGAGGCTGATGGTTCGGCGGTGGCAGCCGATCGCGAAAATGCGGGTTTAAAGCAGCCGCCAACTCGCAAACAGCTTGAAACAAACAGGCAGGGTTTGGATCGGGGAGAGGGCAGGGTCGGCATTACCAGGAGGCAAGCTGATGAAGATGCTCTCGGTACGCTTTTGGACGAAGTGGCGGCCCAAACTTCTGTTGTGACGGCAGATGCTGATTTGGATAACTTGTTCGGCGATTTAGGCTCATCTGAGGAAGCGACTGTGCCGGCAGTTTCCGAGGAGTATGCTCTCAACCCGGATGCTTTCGACGCAGAATTTTCGGATCTACTAGCAGGTGGTGGCAATGATTCAGGGGATGCAGAAAAACCGACTGTAGCCGAAATAGATGATTTCGAGTTGCTCTCTGGGGTGGAGGAAGACTCGGATTTCAGCGAGCTGTTGAGCATTACTTCTGATTTCCTTTCTTCTGAAGGTGAAGCTGGGGAGAGCAGGGGCGATCGATCTTTAGCTACTGGCAGCACACCAAATGAGGAAAGTGGCAGCGTTTTTAATATGACATCAAATTCTGATTCTGATTCTGATTTAGATATTTCTGCGGATGGAGATTGGCTAGAAGATGCTTTTGGCCTGGAAGACGAGTCTGTGCAATCGACCAACCTGGATCTGGAGGATACCGATTTAGATGCGCTGTTTGGGGAGATTACGTCGGACTCGATTTCTGAGGATGAGGAGACTGGGCGCGATCGGCAGGCGGTTCATTCCCAAGAAGCGGCGAATTTGGCAGATCTGTTCGGTTCTGTACCTACGGGTACTGAGTATGACGGGGAAGCTTCGCCAGAAGTCGATGGGGATTGGTTGAATTTAAATGGAGATTCTCAATTGCCCAGTGCTGGTACGGCAGCGGATGAGGGGGACTTGGCGAGTTTGTTCTCGGACTCGGAGGCTACTGTTTCGGAGGCAGGCTTGACAGATTTGGCAGCGGCTGAATTGGGGCTATTGTCCGATCGTCCTGATGCGGAAATTGCCAGTGTCGAGTCTGATGAGGGCACTTTCGATTTGTTGGAGGATATGTTTGGCGAAGCGCCTCCACCGTCGGTGGATGCCGAAGCTGGTTTTGATTTGCAGGAGTTGTCGGCCGAAGTTCCTGAGAGTTTGTTCGATCGAGCCCAAACAGATGCGGCAAGTGAATCCGACGAGGAGGAAGATGATTTGTTTGGCGCGCTGGAAACGGATTTTGCGGCTGGCGATTTAGAGGTGATGTCGTCAGAATCTCTCGATGATATGTTTGAGGGCGATGCTGATTTGCTAGCAGCTCTGGAAACCGGGGCGACTCTCAACACCGAAGAGTTGGATGCTTTTGATGATTTGTTGGATTCGCTAGATGCTGGGCCTCTGGTGACTTCGGAACTGACGGGCTTTGGCGACGAAGAAGAAGAATTGAGCGAAGCCGATGCAGCACAGTTGGAAGATGAGTCGCTGGCGGACTTTTTTAGCGACATTCAATCAGGTACTGAGGATTCCGAAGGCAATTTTGACGATTTAGAAGCGCTGTTAATCGCAGGCGGTGCTGGGGTCGCAATGGCAGCCTCTGGGGGTGCAAATCCGAGTCCGGTAACGACGGAAGTTTTCTCCGATCTTGAAGATCTGCTGAGCGAGAGCGCAACTATGCCGGAAATTCCAGCACCGGCGAAAACTGCCCGCAAAGCACCACCCGCTCCTGCTGCGGAGAGCGACGACGAATTTGGCGACTTAGAAAAACTGCTGGAAGATCCAAAGGACAGCGGCCGTCAAAGCGAAACCAATATCGGACAGTCGTCGGTCAATAACAGACCCAGGCGGAATGCCCGCGCGGGCGGGTTCGGCGACCAAACCATGCGCGTACCGGTCAAGCAACTGGACAACCTCAGCAACTTGATGGGGGAACTGGTAGTCAACCGCAACAGTTTGGAGCAAGACCAAGAACGGATGCGGCAGTTTTTGGACAATTTGCTGCACCAAGTGACGCTGCTGAGCGATGTCAGCCAACGGACTCAGGATTTCTACGAGCGGAGTCTTTTGGAGATTGCTTTGCTGGCAAACCGCCAGGGACATCGATCGGCATGGCGCACCGAAGAGTCGTCCCACCAACGCGAAAGCGCTTGGAGACCAGAGGAAATGGACAGGTTTACTCCTTTCCACAGTTTGGCTCAGGAGATTATTGAGCTGATCGTGCGGGTGCGGGAGTCGGCGGCGGACATTGAGTTTTTGGTGGATGAGGCGGATCAGGTGACTCGCCAATTGCGCCAAGTCACGACTCAACTGCAAGAAGGTTTGACTCGCGCCCGGATGAAGCCGTTTGCGGAGACGACGGACAGGCTGTTCCGGGCGGTGCGGGAAATTGGGATTAAGTGCGGGAAGCAGGCTCAGTTGCAGGTTGAGGGTAAGGATATTTTGATCGACAAGATGATTGTGGATCAACTTTATGACCCGATGACTCACTTGGTGAACAATGCGATTACCCACGGGATCGAAGCGCCGGAGGTGCGTTTGGCAGCCGGGAAGCCTGCGATGGGCAGGATTACGATTCGGGCTTTCCACCAAGGGAATCAAACGGTGGTTTCGGTTTCTGATGATGGGGCGGGAATTGACCCGCAAAAGGTGAAGGCGAAGGCGATCAAGCAGAATTTGTTGACGGCGGCTCAGGCTCAGAGGATGTCTCGCTCGGAAGTTTACAATTTGCTGTTTATGCCCGGTTTCAGCACTCAGGAACAGGCGACGGAGTACGCCGGCCGGGGGGTCGGTATGAACGTCGTGGAGACCTCCTTGCACGAAATTCGGGGGACTGTGGGGATTGATTCGACGATCGGCAAAGGCACTGTATTTACCATCCGTTTACCTCTGGTGTTGAGTATTTCTAAGGCTCTGACTTGCATTAGCGATCGAGCTCGGATTGCTTTCCCGATGGACGGGGTGGAGGACATGATCGATGTACCTCGCGATCAGGTGACGACTGGGGCAGACGGTTTGCCTTGCATTGAGTGGCGGGGTTCGATTTTGCCGTTCCGCCCGCTGCGGGATTTGCTGGGTTACAACCGCCATTTGGGCCGGGGCAGTGTTTACGGGTTTAATACTGACGATGACATGATTTCGGTGATCGTGCTGCGCTCTGCTGGGAATTTCTTGGCGGTGCAGGTGGATCAGGTTTCGACGGAACAGGAAATCGTGATCAAGCAGTTGGAGGGGCCTGTGCCGAAGCCGATCGGGATTGCGGGTGCTACGGTACTCGGGGACGGCAAAATTGTGGCGATTGCCGATGTTCTGGAATTGATTGATTTGGCTACTGGCAGGCTGCGGAAGGAAGCTGGCGGTACGCTTTGGGATGAAAGTGGCGATCGGGCTGCTGCGGAGGCTGCTGAGGAGAAGACTGAGCCAACTGTGCTGATTGTGGACGATTCGATTACAGTGCGATCGCTCTTGTCGATTACTTTTGAAAAAGCTGGCTACCGTGTTGAAGAAGCTCGCGACGGTAAGGAAGCTTGGGAAAAGATGAAATCCGGTCTGCCTTGCGATATCGTGTTCTGCGATATCGAGATGCCGAGAATGGATGGTTTAGAACTGCTTTCTCGGATGCAGAAGGATGCGGTTTTGTGCGAATTGCCGATCGCGATGCTAACTTCTCGGGGTGCTGACAGACACCGCCAAATGGCTTACAGTTTGGGCGCGAAGGGCTATTTCACTAAGCCTTATTTGGAGGAACAGTTGATGGATGCTGCTGCTCGGATGCTGAAGGGTGAAGTTGTCGGTGCTCCGGTTGTTGTTTAATTCATCTGCGTTTATCTGCGTTTATTTGCCTATATCTGCGGTTGAAAAAGAGGAATTTTGCAACCGCAGATGAAAATGGATGAACGCGGATTAACGCAGATAATATCTAATTCATCTGCGTTCATCTGCGTTTATCTGCCTATATCTGCGGTTGAAAAAGAGCAATTTTGCAACCGCCGATAAAAAAGATACAAATCCAGCAAAAAGTTTTGAACGTGACTGCTGGTGGTTTAAATTAATTAACAAGTGGATGATGAATGATGAAGAAACGATTATTTTTGAAGGCTGGTATAGCAACAGTCAGCATGGCATGGTTATCGTCCTGTTTGCCTGGGAAGTCAGATGTTATGGCTGCTAGTAATGGTGTTTTTGAAGTTACTAAAACTGAGGAAGAGTGGCGCAAACTTTTGACTTCGGCACAGTTTAATGTGTTGCGAAAACACGCTACTGAACGCTCTCATACTAGCATTCTCGACAAGCAATACGGTAAGGGAATTTATGCGTGTGCTGGGTGTAATTTGCCAGTTTTTGCGTCGCAAACTAAATTTGATAGCGGTACTGGTTGGCCAAGTTTTTACGATCCGATCAAAGGGGCGATCGCCACATCGATCGATAATTCGCTGTTTGGGACTAGAATTGAGGTGCATTGCCGTCGCTGCGGCGGGCATTTGGGTCATGTATTTGATGACGGCCCTGCACCTACTGGCAAACGTTACTGCATGAATGGTGTTGCGATGAAGTTTATTGCTGGCTGAGGTTCTTTCACGGGTAATTCTGTGGTGTGAAATCCGATAATCATCCGCGCGCCAAATCGCAGGTGCACTCCTGATTCGCGCGGATGGTATAGTGGTTTGTGGGACGTGAGGGCGATCGAGGTTATGAATGGACGCTGAAGAACTTTTAGAAAGATATGCCAAAGGCGAACGACAATTTCATTCAGCTATGCTCAGAGGTGTAGACCTCAAAGGTGCAGACTTAAGTGGGATAGACTTAAGCTCTGCAAACTTGACAGCAGCAGAGTTGAATGAGGCCAACTTAACGAAAGCAACGCTTAATAGTACAAACCTCACGAAGGCATCTTTGAAAGGTGCGAATTTGAGCGGGTTAGTACAAGCTCAATCTGCAAACTTCACTGATGCAGATTTGTGCGGTGCTAATTTGAGTAAAGCCAATTTAAATTATGCTAATTTTAGTAATGCGAACTTGAATGAAGCAATCCTAAGTGATGCCCAACTAGCTGGTGTAAAATTTATTGAAGCATCCTTGATTGAAGTGTGTTTGAGCAGAGCTAAACTCAACAGTGCAAACCTGACTCAGGCAAACTTGACTGAAGCAGACTTAAGTCGGGCAGATATAACTAGCATAAAAATCAAAGATACCAATCTTCAGGGAGCCAAGCTGCGCGGTGTCAATTTGTCTAGCTATGATTTGTCGGGTATCAATCTAGCAAAGGCGGATTTAGCTGGAGCCGAATTGATAAAAGTAAATCTAAGAAACGCTTGTTTGCGGGGTGCAATTTTAGAGAGAACGGGTCTTCAAGGAGCTAATTTGATCCGAGCAAATCTGGAGGGTGCTAAGCTTAAGAGAGCAGATTTGACTGATGCCAATACTTATGGTATGAACATCAAGGATGCAGACTTAACTGGTACAATCATGCCTGATGGAGAATTTTACAAACCAGAAACCAATCAACAAGAATCTCAAACAGGAACATCTATGACGCGCAAAATTATTCGTACTGACAAAGCACCCGCACCTGTGGGCCCTTACAATCAAGCGATCGCCGCAACGGGCACTATGCTGTTTGTAGCTGGCCAAATTGCGATCGACACTAGACTAAACGATATCGTCTACACCGACGACGTGGCCAAGCAAACCGAACAAGTGATGGCAAATCTCGAAGCCATTCTCACAGAAGCCGGCGCTACTTGGTTGGATGTCGTGAAAACTACGGTTTTTCTCAAAAATATGAATGATTTTGCCGCTGTCAATGCGGTTTATGGGAAATATTTTGATGAGAAAACTGCACCGGCACGGGCTTGTGTGGAAGTTGCTCGTTTGCCGAAGGATGTGTTGGTAGAGATTGATTGTATTGCTGTTATTTGATTATTAGGACTCGATCTTCCGAATTCTTGCCCCCTACTTCCCCGTGAGACAAATTAGGTACGTTGTTGCGCTTCAGCGCTCTTTATAAATATTAGGAAAGAGCGCTGAAGCGCAACAACGTACCCTCAACTCAGATTGTTCTTAAGTCAACCGTATTAGGTTATACTATTTCTCAAAAATCTTGGTACAATAAAATTTTGGGCAAGAGTTAAGCAGAGGGTTGTTTATACTGACCATTTTGTAAGGTGCGTCGCTCGATCGATTGTCGATTTTTTTGAGGGATTTTTAATGGCGACGCACCCTACAGCTAAGCATACTTTATATTTTATTCAGTCCGCGGAGGCGGACTTCGTTTGTATAGTAGCGGTTTCAACCGCCAAACGATCGCAGATAGTTTTAAGTGCCGAGGGGAAAGTGCGCGACTGTATGAACTTCCACAGCCGATCGCACTTTTGTCGATCTGTCGCTGTCGCGCACCTACTCCCAAATCAATCTGAAACAATCAGATTTTATCTCAATTAGCAATTAGGAATTACTAATTACCAGTTACCAATCAGCAATTAGCAATTACTCCAAAAGCAATTACCAATTACCAACTGTCAACTATTTATTCAACGCTTCGCGGGCGGCTACCGCTTCGTCGGGATGAATGTTCAAACGGGTCAAATTAATTCGACCTTTATTGTCAATTTCTCGCACTTTGACAATCACTTCATCATTCACAGCTAACTCGTCTTCCACTTTCCCAACACGGTAGTCCGCTAACTGGGAAATGTGAATCATTCCTTCTTTTCCTGGCAGAATTTCGACAAAAGCGCCGATCGGAATAATTCGAGTTACGCGGCCGACATACACGTCTCCAGCATTCAACTTCCGCGTCATGCCTTGG
Source organism: Microcoleus sp. PH2017_28_MFU_U_A (assembly GCF_020738035.1). Taxonomy (NCBI): domain Bacteria; kingdom Bacillati; phylum Cyanobacteriota; class Cyanophyceae; order Oscillatoriales; family Microcoleaceae; genus Microcoleus; species Microcoleus sp. PH2017_28_MFU_U_A. Next base: position 30,659 of record NZ_JAEQCX010000049.1, on the reverse strand, counting down.
ACAATATTGTAAGCCCGTTGAGCTTTTTCACTGTCGTTACCAGCAATTGTCACGGTTCCGTCGTCTTCGATGTCAATCTTGACACCAGTTTCTTCGGTGATGGCTTTGATTGTTTTGCCACCTGGCCCAATTACCAAACCGATAAATTCGGGATCGATTTTCAGCGTTAGCAAACGCGGTGCAAACGGCGACATTTCCTTGCGGGGAGTGTCGATGGTTGCTAGCATTCTTTCTAAAATGTGCAGTCTCGCAGGTTTGGCTTGACGGATCGCATTTGCGATCGCATCTAAGGGCAAACCTTTGATTTTCATGTCCATTTGCAAAGCAGTAATTCCGGTGTCGGTACCGGCTACTTTGAAGTCCATGTCGCCTAAGAAGTCTTCAATTGCTTGAATGTCAGTCAAGATTCGGACTTCATCGCCTTCTTTGATTAATCCCATAGCCGCGCCGCTGACGGGTTGGGAAAGGGGAACGCCTGCATCCATTAACGCTAGCGTTGAGGCGCAAACTGAACCCATTGAGGTTGAACCGTCGGAGGAGAGGATTTCGGAAACTACGCGAATGACGTAGGGGAAATCTTCTTTGGATGGCAAAACTGGCAGCAAAGCGCGTTCTGCAAGGGCTCCATGACCGATTTCTCGGCGTCCGGGCGATCGCATCGGTTTGGTTTCTCCCACGGAAAATGGGGGGAAATTGTAGTGATGCAGGTAGCGTTTGTCTTGCTGCGGGTGCAAGTCATCGGCTAAATCTTGGGCGTCTCCTGGGGTTCCCAGAGTTGCTGCGGACAAGACTTGGGTTAAGCCGCGATTGAACAGCGCACAGCCGTGTACTCGCGACGGCAGCACCCCTACACGACAAGAAACGGGTCGCACCTCGTCTAGCTTGCGGCCGTCTACACGGACGCCATCTTCGATGATTTGCTTCCGCATCATTTTCTTGGTAACGTCTTTGAAAACGTTGCCAATTGTCTTGCTGGTGGCTGCTAGTTTGATCGGATCGTCTTCGGCTAGTTCGGCGATCGCAGATTCGACTGCATTTGCCTTCACTTCGTCCAAAGCTGCATTCCGTATTGTTTTGTCTTTTTCAAATCTTGACAAAATGATGCGGATGGGTTCTTGGGCGCGATCGCGAATGAAGTTTTCGAGGGCGAAATCTTGCGGTGGGCGTTCCTCTACCACGAAATCGATGCCCAATTCTGCCATGATTTCGCGCTGGGCTTGAATCAAGTCACAGGTTGCTTCGTAGCCGAAGTCGATCGCCTCGATGATATCCTGTTCCGGCAATTGGTTGGCGCTGGCTTCCACCATGATTACTCCGTCTGGAGAACCGGCTACCACGAGATCCAATTCGCCTTCTTTGATTTCGCTATAGGTGGGATTGATGATGAAATCGTCCCCTACCAAACCAACTCGCACAGCCGCCATCGGCCCGTAAAACGGCATTTTCGCCAGCAGAATCGCGACGGAAGCGCCTGTCACTGCCAAAACGTCGGGGGGCACTTGTTCGTCCATCGACAGCGTTGTTGCGACAACTTGGATGTCATCTCGCAGCCAGCTAGGGAATAGCGGACGCAACGGGCGATCGATCAAACGCCCAGTCAAAGTAACTTTTTCTGGGGGACGCCCTTCCCGGCGCAAAAATCCACCGGGAATTTTACCGCCAGCGTAGAGTCTCTCTTCGTAATCCACCAACAGGGGCAGGAAATCAATTCCCTCTCTCCCCTGCGATCGAGTCGCTGTCACTAAAACCGCCGTGTCACCCGACTGAATCAAAACTGCACCGCCTGCTTGAGGCGCCAGTAAACCAATCTTCAGTCTAATATCCCGTCCATCAAAAGATATTGACTTGTCTATCTCTACCATGTAGCACTGCTTCCTTATCTACCACATTCTTTCTCTGTCGGGATCGTAACATTACCACAGGATGTTTGAGAGGAACCAGCCAAAAGAGAGAGATAATCGGCGGGCGATCGACTGTCAGTGTCTTGATTGTAAGCATTTATACTCTTTAATTTTTTTTCATGTTCTCCTGTCGATTCTCCGGTCGATCGCCCGCCAAACACATTCCATAGATGGTACTATGAATTTTCGATTGGGAAATTTGGATCAATTAGGTCAACCGCAGATGTCAGGCAGATAAACACAGATTAACGCAGATAATTTCAAGATATTTCGGATTTTTTGCAAGAGTTATATTATTCACAAATCAAACAGGACTGCTGTAGCAAGTCTCGCAATTAAATAAAAATATTAGGATTTAAAAATGGCAATTTTACACGGCAGTTGGCTACTGGAAAAAGAAAAAAGTGGCTTATTTATTTGGGGAGAAACTTGGCGGAAAGTTGGGGCGATTGATACCGTTAAATCGGGGATGAGTCTACAGCATCCTTTGGCAATGACCGAATCTGAACTGAAGACTTTTCTAACTTCCTTGCAGCAGTCGGGCAAACTAAACTGGCAATTACCCGAAACCGCAGATATTCAGGAGAAAAGCAAGAAGACTAGACGATCGCCCAAAACGACCACCGCAGCCATTCCTACGGAAAATTTATCGATTCAGAGGCAAGTTCGGGCGATCGCACTTCCCACCCAAATCTCCGCAGACAACGCCACACTAATCCCGCAGCACTCAGCAGCAGCACTTGAAGAACCAACAAAAATCGAGGAAATTTACCTTTATCCTTGGCAAGTAGAAGGTTATTTACTCAACCCTCAAGCAGCTTTTGTTTTCTTGCAATCACTGCCACTCAATAGCACAGAACTAGACTCTTTTGTCGGATCGGATTTGCGTTTTTGGTCTCATATTGCTAGGTGGAGTTTGGATTTGTTGGCGAGGTGCAAATTTTTGCCAGCATTAGAACCACAACCTGACGGTTCTGCTATTGCTAAATGGCAACCTTTGTTAGATAGTTCTACAGATACACTCCGCCTCGCTACTTTTTCCAAGCAAATGCCGGCGGCTTGTCGAATATATCAGAAGAAGGAAGAAGGAAGAGGGGAGAAGGAAGAAGGAAGAAAGGAAGCAGAAATCGGGGAATGGGCTTTGGCGGTGGATTTGCCGGTGGGGGCGGAGGATTTGGTGTTGGGGTTTTTGAGTAGTGTTGTAGATTGTGAAGTGCGATCGTCTGCGAGGGCTGCGCTAACGGCTGCTGGCTCAACTTTAGATATCAAAACAGTTTCCCCAACCCGCGAATGGTTGCAAGCTTTGCAGCAGGAATCTGGGATTGTGCGCGCCGAATCAGCAGCTTTGGAAAAGTTGGCAACCAAGCTGACTGCTTGGGCTGCACCGCTGCAAAATCAACTATCTCAACAAAATCAATTTCACACTTGTTTTCAACTACTACCGCCGTCTCCCGGCAAAGTTAACTGGAGTTTAAATTATTGCTTGCAAGCAGTAGATGAAACCGATTTTTTGGTAGATGCGACAACTGTTTGGAACAACTCTGTCGAACGTTTAAATTATGCGGGGCGGACAATTGAATTGCCTCAAGAAACTTTGCTCAGTGGCTTGGGTTTAGCCTCGAAACTTTATCCGTTAATTGAGCCGAGTTTGCAAGCACAACGACCGCAATCTTGTCAACTAAATCCGCTGCAAGCTTACGAGTTTATTAAGTCTGTGGCTTGGCGGTTTGCTGATAGCGGGTTGGGCGTGGTTTTGCCGCCGAGTTTGACAAAGGCTGATGGTTGGGCGAGTCGTTTGGGTTTGAGTATTAAGGCGGAAAAAACCCCCCCCAACCCCCCCTTAGTAAGGGGGGGAGTAGGAGAAACTAACCCCCCCTTAGTAAGGGGGGGCAAGGGGGGGTTGGGCTTGCAAAGTCTGTTAAGTTTTAAGTGGGAATTGACGATCGGCGGACAGCGCATTTCTAAGGCAGAATTTGACAACTTGATCGCGTTGAATTCGCCTTTGGTGGAAATTAACGGCGAGTGGGTGGAGTTGCGCGCAACCGATGTCAGGGCGGCTCAAAGTTTCTTTGCTAGTCGCAAAGAGCAAATGACTCTTTCCTTGGAAGATGCTTTGCGGTTGGCTTCGGGCGATTCCCAGATGATTGAAAAGTTGCCTGTGGTGAATTTTGAAGCAACTGGTCAACTTCAGGAATTGTTGAATACTTTGAGCGATAATCAGGCCGTAAGTGCGATCGCAACTCCAGCCACTTTCCGAGGACAATTGCGGCCTTATCAAGCGCTAGGGGCGGGCTGGTTAGCATTTTTAGAACGCTGGGGTTTAGGTGCTTGTCTCGCGGACGATATGGGTTGCGGCAAAACGATTCAGCTAATTGCTTTTCTCCTGCATTTGCAAGAACAGGATGCCCTAAAAGCCCCGACTTTACTGGTTTGTCCGACATCAGTGTTAGGGAATTGGGAACGCGAAGTCAAGAAGTTTGGCCCGACGTTGAAAGTGTTACTCCATTATGGAGATCAACGCGCTAAAGGTAAAGCATTTGCGGCCGCAATTAAGGGAAAAGATTTAATAGTTACCAGTTATTCTCTGGTGTTTCGCGATGCTAAGGAAATTCAAAGCACTAAATGGCAGGGATTGGTTTTAGATGAAGCGCAAAACATTAAGAATTCCGAGGCGAAGCAGTCGCAGGCGGTGCGGCAAATAGAGGCATCTTTTAGAATTGCGCTGACGGGAACTCCGGTGGAAAATAGATTGCAAGAATTGTGGTCAATTTTAGAGTTTCTCAATCCCGGCTATTTGGGACCGCGCAATTTCTTTCAGCGCCGGTTTGCAATTCCGATCGAGAAATATGGAGATAGAGAATCATTGCATACTTTGCGATCGCTCGTGCGGCCTTTCATCCTCCGCCGCCTGAAAACTGACAAAGAAATCATCCAAGATTTGCCGGAAAAACAGGAGATGACTGTATTTTGCAGTCTGGCGTCAGGACAGGCGGCACTATATCAGAAAGTAGTTGAAGAGTCGATCGCTAATTTAGAATCAGCCGAAGGCATTCAGCGCCGGGGCATGATTCTGGCTTTGCTGGTAAAACTGAAGCAACTTTGCAACCACCCTGCCCTTGTGAAAGCAGAAGGTAAGCCGAAGGAATTGAGCATTAACAGCCAAGAATCGGGAAAATTGCAGCGGTTGGTGGAAATGTTGGAAGAGGTTGTCGCCCAGGGCGATCGGGCTTTGATTTTTACTCAATTTGCTGAATGGGGAAAACTCCTGAAACCGCATCTGGAAAAGCATTTAGGGCGAGAGGTTTTGTTTTTGTACGGCGGCATTAAGCAGCAGCAGCGGGAAGAAATGATCGATCGCTTCCAGCACGATCCGCAAGGCCCGCCGATTATGATATTATCCTTAAAAGCGGGCGGTACTGGCTTAAATTTAACCAGAGCAACCCACGTTTTCCACTACGATAGATGGTGGAATCCCGCAGTAGAAAATCAGGCAACTGACCGCGTATTTCGGATCGGTCAAACGAGAAATGTGCAAGTTCACAAATTTGTCTGTACTGGTACTTTAGAGGAGAAAATTCACGATATGATCGAAAGTAAAAAAGCTCTCGCCGAACAAGTAGTCAGCGCGGGCGAAAACTGGCTGACTGAACTCGATACTGACCAACTTCGCAATTTACTAATTCTCGATCGCAATGCTATTATAGAAACAGAAGAAGAATAATTTTTAGGGTTCGTAGTGAGGACTTCAGTCCTTCTTAAATGCGGACTAAAGTCCTCACTACAAACCTTCTTCTTTCTTCTTCCTTCTTCCTTTTTGAATGCGGACTAAAGTCCTGACTACAAACCTTCTTATTTCTTTTTTTCCTTATTTTTGCGGACTAAAGTCCTCACTACAAACCTTCTTCTTCCTTCTTCCTTCTTCCTCCTTCCTTCTTCCTTCTTCCTTCTTCCTTCTTCCTTCTTCCTTCTTCCTTCCGCTTATGATTGACAGAGAATGGTGGACACAACAATGGCTCGATTTAATCAATACCTACCGCTTCAAAAAGCGATTAGAACGCGGATGGCAATATGCGCGGGAAGGCAAAGTTCTCAGCATTAAATTTCCCAACCAAGAAGTAATTGCCATAGTTCAAGGAACTGATCCTAAACCCTATCAAGTTTCTTTAGGACTCGATACTTTAACCGATGAAGATTGGGATTACGTGATTGAAAATATGTCGCAAAGAGCGGTTTTTTCAGCTAAACTATTAGCTGGAGAAATGCCTCACAATATTGAAGATGTATTTGCGGCGGCCGGAAAAACCCTATTTCCGTTAAGTTTGTCAGATATTCGATCGCGCTGTAGCTGTCCTGACCCGAAAAATCCTTGCAAACACATCAGTGCAGTATACTACTTATTGGGCGATCGCTTCGGCGAAGACCCCTTCGTACTGTTTCAACTGCGCGGTAGAACCAAAGAGCAAATTTTAACCGCACTCCGCCAGAGACGGGGTACCCAAGCAGAGGAAAATTCCCAGCTAAACACCTATGACAATTCCCCCGCCGCGAATGCTAAAGTGCCGAAGGTCGATCGCTTTTGGGAATACAACCAACAGCTAGAATCATCTTTAGTCGTGATTGTGCCACCGCCCAGCAGCGAAACCGTATTAGATATTTTAGGCCCCATTCCCCTGGCAACCGACGCCAAACTGACAACTACCAAATCCTCCCCCGCATCAGACGGCATCAAACAGCATTTGAGCAAAATCTACCAAACAGTTAGCCAGCAAGCAGTTTTAGCGGCACTGAAACGAAGTGAAGCAGACTAAAAGATTATTCTTTCTTTGTTTCTGGGAATTACGCAAAGTCTAAGAAACCGGTTTCTGAGAAAATATCTGCTGGGTAGCAAAACATTTCGAGAGAAACCGGGTTTCTCTTAATTATGCAAAGTCTAAGAAACCTGGTTTCTGAGAAAATATCTATATGGATGGCAAAACATTTCCCGAGAAACAGGGTTTCGGCGAATTATCCATCAGGTTAAGAAACCCGACTCTAATAGCTGGTAAAAGTATAGTCATCTATGACATGACGTGGGAGGCATCAAGTCCCTCCCCTTTCGCTTTCACTTCGAGCGGATTGACCCGCCTCGGCTGAGCTACGCCCACGACCTATCCCATCGCTAAAAGCATTTGGGATTGCTTTTCTCAAAATATTATACCAAATTCAAAAAATAAGAGAACTAATTGCGCTTAGCAGAAGGCGGGTTGGTGAAACGCAACCAAGTTGCTAAAGTAGCTACGGCGAAAACTGAAGCAAAGCCGAACGTCAAGAAAGTTTCAAAGGCAGACATAATACTGTTCCTCTTTATTTTGAGCGATCGAGTAAATCTTTTCCTTTTTCTTTATATCAGCCTCAATCAATTTCTTCAACCTGTCCGGACATAAAGTATTTACTACTTTACAATGTAAAATATTTCTTTACAAAAAGTTACAGTCTTCCCAGATTACTCATAATATCGAGCAATTCCTGAGGCCGTTCAATCAAAAAATCGGGATTGTGTGCAGCCAAAACTTCCTGAGAATTAAAACCCCAACTTACCGAAATTACCTTAATACCAGTTTTTCTAGCAGCATCTATATCTCGGATTTCATCTCCTACATACACGACTTCTTCAGGATTTATATGCTCTTTTTTCAGCCATTTATTAATAACTTTATGTTTGCCAAAAGTTGAACCCGAGTAAATAAAGCTGAAAGTGTTTTGCAACCCGTTGATTTCTAGCAAGGCTAAGACATTCTCTTGGGAATTAGAGGTGATAATCCCCAATTGAAAGCCAAGGTTTTTTAACTCTAGCAAAACTTCTTTAATTCCCGCAAATAATTCAATTTTAGGAATTTCACTGCGTAACTCTGCTTTCAATTTTCTAATCAGCAGCGGGAATTTGAAGATAGAAATGCCAGAATACCGGAGGATTTGCCAAGAAGTTAAGTTGCTTAATTGAGCGAGTTCATCTTTTGTCGCAGACTTAAAGCCGAATTCTGCTGACAAACGGTTGGTGATGTTCAGAAGAATATCGATTGTATCTGCTAAAGTACCGTCAAAATCAAAAATAATTACTTTGGTCATTGGGGAAGATTAAATCACGAGGGGGAAATCTCTTCTATATTACTCATTGCCTTTTGATTGTTAACGCAAAAAAAAGATAGCAACGGCGGGAATCGCACCCGCATCTCCCGGTATACTCCAGGGAATTCTACCATTTAAACTACGTTGCTGGTGGCAGCGAACCGAATCAAACGGTTGTCTCTCGCCTTGACAAGCGTCCGTGGAATCAATCCCAAATCGAAAATCTAAAATCCTCTCTTCCCCCGAATTTATCCGTGGGGTCGCCTCTAAAATCTAAAATCTAAAATCTAAAATCGATTGACGGGGCGATCGCTCTACCACTGAGCTACGCTGCCCCATTGCATTATACATTTTAAATGCAACTATTTGAGAATTGCCAAGCTGACAAACTCTAGACATAAATAACTATCAAGTAGGGTGTGTCAGTTGCGATAATTGTTATTTCCTGCCAACCATCTCAAAACTGACGCACCATTTTTTCTTGGTAGGTTCGTTTGCAGACATCGATTTTAAAAGAAGGAAGTTCGGCAACGAGCAATGTACGGGATGTAACGGATGTCAGAAAGAAGGAAAAAAAGACTGAAACTACTGACAACTATCAACTGTCAACTGTCAACTGACTATTAATTTGATTTGCTTTCGCATTCCGCCGCAACATTTCGGGTTTAATTCGCCGCAGCGCCGAAGCTGTAAATCGGCGGTTCCATTCTTCATCGGAAATCTCCGCTAATTCTGCAAGTGTCGGTGCTATGTTTTCAGGATAAGGCTCAAATTCTGCAACATCCGTTGGTTTGGCAAATCGCTGATTCCAGGGACAAACATCTTGACAAATGTCGCAACCTGCTACCCAACCTTGTAAATTAGATGCAATTTCGTCGGGCAGTTTTTCGGCTCGATTCTCGATCGTATGATAAGCTATGCACCGATCGGCATTCACGACAAAAGGCTCAGTAATTGCTTTCGTCGGACACGCCTCGATGCAGCGAGTGCAGGTACCGCAATGTTCGGTGTGTGGCGCATCCGGCTCTAACTCGATATTAGTCAAAATTTCGCCCAAAAACACCCAAGAACCGTATTCTCGCGAAATTACATTACCATTTTTAGCCATCCAGCCAATCCCCGCCCGCTGCGCCCACACTTTATCCTGAACCGGCCCGGTATCAGCATAATACCGTGCTTCAATTCCTTCGCCTTGCGATCGCACCCAATTTGCTAACAGCTTCAGTTTTTTGTGCAAAATTTTGTGGTAATCCCGCCCCCAGCCGTAGCGAGAGATTTTAGCATACTCTCTGACTGCATCGTCCCCCCCCTCCAACGGGGGATTCTCGGGGCGTTGGTGAGGCGTGTAGTAATTGAGGGCGACACATATTAATGACTGCACATCTGGCACGAGCGATCGAATATCCAGCCGTTTCGGGTTAGCCATCCATGCCATATCCGCCTGATAACCCTTGTCCAGCCAAGCCTGCAATCTTTGTTTTTCTCGATCGACATCTGCGTCTGCTGAGGCGATCCCGACTTTGTGAAATCCCAACTCTAGGCCTTTTTGCTTAATGCGATCGCTATTAATTGTTATTTTCATCGGATAAAAAACCATATCACAAAATGGGCTATAAGTCTATTAATATTTAGACTGATTTTACGACAGAATTCATAATACTTTCACAATCTTTATATTTATAAATTTGAACTGTAATTTGTCAAAAACGTTACATAATTTTAATTAAGGGAGAATTCGATTCGCACATCTCAAGTACGGAAATCAAACCTACAGCGAATCCCACAGTATAAACATGGCAGTTAGCATTCAATCAGCTCAATCTATTTTCTCGAACACCGAGATTGCTAGTGCTGTTCCGGCCACCACGGACTCGTTCTACAAACTCAGCGTTGAAGACCAACTCGCACTGCTCTGGTATGCTTACACGGAAATGGGCATTTCCATTACCGCAGCAGCCCCCGGAGTAGCCAGCATGGCGCTGGTTGAAGGCGTCCTGGGCGAAATCAAACAGATGTCGCCGGCTGCTCAAAGCAAAACCATGTTTGACCTAGCCAGCAACGCCGACACCACCATCGGCCGGATTTACACTTCATTGCGCGTCAATACTAAACTCGGTTTCTGGTACGAGTTGGGACAGTTGATGAAACAGGGCGCTGTCGCTCCCATCCCTGCTGGCTATCAAATGTCTCCCGAAGCAACCCAAGTCCTTGAAACCATCAAGAAGCTCGATCCGGGTCAACAAATTACTGTACTTCGCAACACCGTAGTTCACATGGGCTACGATCCCGATTTCAGCCAAGAATACGGCAAACGCTCTGCTCCTCGCAGCACTCCAACCGCTGTAGCAGAGCGGGTGAAAACCCAGATTGAGGGTATCAGCGAGCAAACTGTGCTCAGCTACATCGACAACATGAACGCCTTCGACTTCACCCCAGCCGTCGGTTTATTTGCTGAAGACGGTGCTCTCCAACCGCCTTTCCAAAAGCCGATCGTCGGTCGCGAAGCTATCCTCAACTATATGCGGGAAGAGTGCATCGGCCTGAAAATGCTGCCCGAGCGAGGTGTGTCGGAGCCTGCTGAAGATGGCTACCGCCAAGTCAAAGTCACGGGTAAAGTCGAAACTCCTTGGTTCGGCGCCAATGTGGGTATGAACATCGCGTGGCGGTTTATGCTCGATCCTCAAGGTCAAATTTTCTTTGTGGCGATCGACTTGTTGGCTTCTCCTAAGGAATTGATGAATTTGATGCGCAAATAGCATCTTCTTGTTTAACAAAGACTCTACAGCAACCCAGATGCCACGAGGTGTCTGGGTTTAGTTGATTTGAGATTTGAGATTTTTCGATTTTTGATTTGAGATTTGAAGGATTCAAGGATTGGGAATGGCTGATGGCATAAGGGTTTGCGACTTGCCTACAGTTGCATTATTTTTGGTAACTGGTACAATTTCGGTCGATCGGCCTCAAAGCTCCAGGAGGCGCATAGCATTATTGATTTTTTTTAGATAAAATTTATGACCCTAGCTATATCTTTTGATGGATTTGCTGTGACCAAGAGAATGATTACATTAGATTCATTCATCTCCAATCATTTCTTATATGACCGCCACAACTCGACCTATTTTAACTCGCTCTATAAATATCGTCGGTCTCACAAAGCCTGCGCTAGAGCAATATTTTGAAACTTTTAACGCGGGCGATTTTGAAGCGACCGCTAATTTGTTTGCTGAGGAAGGAGTTCTGCACGCGCCATTTGAAGAGCCAATTATCGGCAAAAGCTCGATCGCCAGTTATCTAAAAACAGAAGCGCGAGGAATGCATCTCGAACCCCAGCAAAGTGTAAGCAAAATTTTAGAAGATGGCACAGTTGAAATTCAGGTCAGCGGCCGGGTGCAAACTCCCGCATTTGGTATTAATGTCGGATGGATTTTTTTGCTCAATTTTCAGCAAGAAATTCTTTCAGTAACCGTCAAACTCTTAGCGTCTCCCCAAGAATTGCTGACTCTGCGGCCTAAGAAATTCGGTTCTTAATATAGGAATTATCCAGGGAGTGAGGCACAAATTGGTAATTGGTAATTGCCCAGAAAGCGACCGCAATGAAATTGTTTTATAGTGAGGAATAACCTCATCTCCAGAGGGAGCATCTCAATGAATGCAAAAAAGCAATTTCTTTACAGTGCTGTCCCCGAAGAGCGAGTGTTGAATAGATCGCTCTTCGGGGACAGCACTATAAAATCAAAACTGAGAGGCTCCCATCTATCTAAGCATAGCCAACGCTATAGAAAGCCGATTTTTTCAGTATTTATCAGCCCGCAACAGTACCTAGAGCAACCGCAGCCGACAGCTAAAACGTTGTTATGTTATACGATTTATAAAAAGTATTGGTACATAATTGTTGGGGATGAGTAAAACGAGGAGTTGTTTGCTTAACTCGCGATAGAGGTGCGTCGCTACTCTAAAAGTCGCTTTTCTTTACGGATTTTTAATAGCGACGCACCCTACAGCTACTGTTGCTTGTTTCTTCTTAATTCTTTCTTCTTCCTTCGGCTCTACAATCTTAGAGTCTGGTTAGAGAGGGACGAGATTGCAAGAAAAAGTGGCTGTCACCGCACGGTGCGACAGACAACCACTAGAATCAAAAACATTGTCAATCACTAATGACTAATGACTAATGACTAAACGGTGCGACAGACAACCACTAGAATCAAAAACATTGTCAATCACTAATGACTAATGACTAATGACTAATGACTAATTAAGATTTTTCCGGCAAACTCGCTTCCAACTTCAGACAGTTACGACCGTCTAATTGCAAAGTGTAGTCCACCCGATCCATAAGTCGGCTCATAATCAGCCAGCCATAGCCACTTTCTTGTTTAGCTTCCGGCCTCGGGGGACTGTAAGTATCCATTTCGTAACCTTTACCGTAATCCCAAATTTCTAAACCAATATCCCGATTTTTTAAATTCAAGCGAATTAAAACTGGCAGATTGGGTTGATCTTTGTGAGCATGGCGGATCACGTTAGAATAGGCTTCTGCTAACACCAAGCGCAAACGATTCGACTGACGCGGCCAATCGACGTGCTCTCCTAGCTCAACTTCCAAACTGCTCAGCAACCAATTTTCAACTATTGTTAAAAACCGCAAGTCGCTTGGCACATGAAGCTCAGTATTCATAAAAAAATCCCGTAAGTTTGAAAACCCTGTGTCTTCAGACCAGGTTTGACACTCTCAGGGCTAAAGCCGCTGAGATTCTACTGACAGAATTAGACAAAGGGTGTGACCTAAATCTAATCTCGTTACGACCGTCAAGCGCCGTCTACTTAGTCACTCATCGTCAAGCGATAGTTACTAGCTACTTTTGTTGTTTCTAATGCTTTCAGAATCCATCACTAAGCCAAGACGCGGTACGCTCGACATCCTGCCATTATTAGCTCTTTTTGTGTTGCCTCTCAATAGGCGTACTAAGTTGCAGGGATTTCTCCGATACTAGGATGTTTCAACACGTAGATGTTTTTGTTCTTACTCACAATCTAAATTGTATCATACTACGAAGAACACGGGGACTAAAGTCCTCCGCGTCGCTTTCCTAGGAAGGACTAAAGTCTCTGAGTTTCCCGCATCCCGTATTAGTTTTATGAAACATGACGCACCAAATTTATCTGGCGTTAATATTTGCCGCTACATAGAGGATACTCAATGGCGGGCGATCGATGCAATACAATTTTTTTGAAAGCCTCGATCGCAAAGCATCAGTTAAAAGTTAGGCATTTACCCCGCCCAAAAAACGGATACCGTGCCACTTACCACCGTCGTGGAGAGATCCAAATTTTAGAGGAAAGTTCAAGCTCCCGCGATTGAATGCGAGAGTCAAATCTCAAATCTCAAATCTCAAATCGACTGACGCGTTAGTTCTGTAACTTTTGCCGTTAGCGAAGCTTGCAGAAGAGCATCGCCCGCGTTCTCTGTATTAATCTGTAGGCCCTCAACTGACGGCTGGAGTTTTTGAGACCCAAAGCCCCCGACTCTTCGTCGGCATGACTGACAGATTCAGAGAACCTCCAGAGAGAGTATGGTTTGGTCGTCTTCCTGAACGGGATTGTCAGCTCGGATATAAGCCAACAAATTGTCCAAGTTGAAGGAACCAGGCTCTTGAATCAAGAGTTGCCAAAGCCCTTCTTGTTGTAGCATAGAACGGGTTTCTTCGCCCCCTGCGACGGCCGCAGTGGTCACGCTAGCTTCAGTAATCCCGTCACTTGTCAGCAGAAATACATCTCCTGACTTTAATTCGATCGCACCAGCTTTACCTTTCCAGACTGGCAATATCCCCAAGGGAATACCGCGAGCTTTGAGGAAATTCGGCTCTGCTGGCGTTGCACCGCTAGCGGCTTGAGCTTTCACCTCTGAGTGAGACCAAACGATCGGATAAATGTGACCGGCATTAGCAAAAGCCAGGTGTCCCGTTGACGGAGTGTAACGAGCTACAACCATTGTAATAAAATGGTTGTTGCCGATCAGGTCGTCAGCCATACTGCTGTTCATATTCTGCATCACTCTCTCGGGTTCGGGAGAAACTTCTTGAGAAAGTTCGCGCCGCATCACCGAAATCGCGCTAGCCATAAATAGAGCAGCCGGAACACCCTTACCGGAAACATCTCCCACAGCTATCCAAATATCCCCTTGAGAGTGGACGTAGACCTCAAAAAAGTCACCCCCAACTTCCCGCGCGGGATAGCAACAAGCTTGCACCCTGACAGTTTCAAAATCCGGCCAACTTTGGCGCAACAAGTTTGTTTGGATTTGGCGGGCCACCTCCAACTCGTTTTGCATCTGATTGGCTAAATCCAGAGTGCGCTGATAGAGCTTAGCTTGGGACAGGGCGAGAGCAGCTTGAGCTGCTACACCTTCTATTAACTCTATATCTTCTCCCGACCAAGGGTTGGTGCCGCCAATCTGACACACTGCCAGTACCGCCAGCAAGTCTTGCTGATAAGTCAGGGGCACAGCAATCTCAACCGAGTTACCGTCAGCCCCACTGTTGGCGCTGACTTGAGTTTGGCGGCTGGCTACGGCTTGAACCAGCAAATTTTCATCAAAAGAAAAGCTGCTAGGTTCGGCGTTTTGGGCTTGGTAGGGAAAGGTACTGGGTAATAGTCGATCGACCTCTACCGGCCGCAGCATACAATAGTTGGCCTCAAAAGTTTGACCTACGGTTTGAACAATAGTTTGTACCATACTAGAGTAATCTAGCGACCCGCGAATCACGCTCATTACCTCATTAAACAGAGATTCCTTGCGTAAAGCGCGACGCAGTGCAACGCTGCGCTGCTTGTAGTATTTGTAAGTTTCTGACGCTTGATTGATAACTGATTTCAGTTCTTCAGGATTCCACGGTTTGGTGATGTATTTGAAAACTTGACCTGCATTAATTGCCTCTACCAAGTCTTCAACATCGGTATATCCCGTCAGTAGAATCCGAATCGTATCAGGGAAGCGATCGACTGTTTTCCCCAAGAACTCGGTACCATTCATTTCTGGCATCCGCTGGTCAGATATAATCACCGCCATCTCGCCCTGTTCGTCTAGAACTTCCAGGGCGCTGAGGGCGCTATCTGCTTTGTAAACCTGAAAATCGCGTCGAAACGTCCGGTACAGCAAATCCAAGTTGTCGGGTTCGTCATCGACTACCATTAGTTTCAGTTTGCTTCCATCTCCCCGACTCATGCTATTCCCTACTCCTAGGCGAATTAATCAGGTCTAAAACTAGCTTGTCAAGTACCCTTGGCTGATTGGGCCGAGCCGAATCAGGATCAGGGGTTCGGGTTTCATAGGTCAGTGCCATGTTAGTGATACCACAAGGAAGTTCGGAACTTGCATCCGGTCGCGGCCTGACCAGAAAGAATTGGTTTAAAGCCCCAAGGTTGAGCGGGAGAAATTAAAATCAGACTATTCATTACTCCAATCCTCGGACTTCCTTCTTAGAGGTCGCCCTCAACTGTCAACTGTCAACTGTCAACTGTCAACTGAACAGACCTCGCCGCCTTTGAGAGCTCGTCCTTTATTCCCGTTACAGCCGAATCAAGTTAATTTTTCTGCCAGTCTGAGCTTAGCAGAACGAGAGCGGGGATTTCTAGCTAGTTCGTCGGATTGTGGCACGATCGGCTTTTTTGTCAGTACCTGCAAACACTCTGTTGCTCTCAACTGGTGCTTGACCGGCCTGTCTTCGAGACTGTGAAAAGTAATAATTCCAATTCTCCCACCGGGTTTTAACCATTTAGGCGCTTGGTTGAGGAAAGTGTCTAAAGACGCTAGTTCGGAGTTGACAGCTATTCTCAAAGCTTGGAAAGTGCGGGTGGCGGGATGGATTCTACCGTTGCGCTGCTTGGGTGGGAAGGTAGAGGCGATCGCACCTGCGAGCTCTGTAGTAGTT
Source organism: Microcoleus sp. PH2017_28_MFU_U_A (assembly GCF_020738035.1). Taxonomy (NCBI): domain Bacteria; kingdom Bacillati; phylum Cyanobacteriota; class Cyanophyceae; order Oscillatoriales; family Microcoleaceae; genus Microcoleus; species Microcoleus sp. PH2017_28_MFU_U_A. The sequence continues at coordinate 14,725 of NZ_JAEQCX010000049.1, read as the reverse complement.
TCAAAAGGACGCGATTGCACAATCCGCCTCGCGATGCGCCGCGACAGTCGCTCCTCGCCGTACTTGTAAATAATATCTGCTAGTTTAACTTCTTCCCAGTGATTGATAATCTCTTCTGCGGTCAAAGATTGCTGCTGGTTCATACGCATATCTAGTTGAGCTGGATGGCGAAAACTAAAGCCTCGTTCCGGTGTATCGAACTGAGCAGAGCTAACGCCCAAGTCTGCTATAATACCATCAAATTTGGCATCAGGAGACTGATATTGGGCAAAATTGCCGTGCCAAAACTCGACGGGCGAGTTGGCAAATCGGGATTGGCAAAAACGGATGGCTTCTGTATCGCGATCGATCGCCACCACAGTCACATCAGGCGCCGCCGCCAAAATCAAACTCGTGTGTCCGCCGCCCCCAAGCGTCGCATCCAAATAGCGCCCGCCGGCACGCACAGCTAAACCCGCAATTAACTCACTTCCCAAAACAGGAACGTGATAGGTGTCAACACTGACATCCGATCCAGGGGTATCCTTTTCAGATAGCTCGATATCCTTCATAATCTATAAAAGTGAAACAAAAATCAACAATAGTCAGTTGTCAGTTGTCAGTTGTCAGTTGTCAGTTGTCAGTTGTCAGTTGTCAGTTGTCAGTTGTTCTCAGTTCCTAGTTAGAAAGTTTTTTTGCTAATGAGCAATGACCTGTTTGAGCAATTACCACTGACCAATGCCCAATGCCCAATGACCAATTACCAATGACCAATTACCTATTACCAATTACCTATTATTATGTCAAGAATTGAGACTAGAACTGAACCAATGGTGCTCAACATGGGCCCGCACCACCCATCCATGCACGGCGTACTCCGGTTAATTGTCACCCTGGACGGCGAAGACGTAGTGGACTGCGAGCCTGTTTTGGGCTATCTACACCGCGGCATGGAAAAAATTGCCGAAAACCGCACCAACGTGATGTACGTCCCCTACGTGAGCCGCTGGGACTACGCTGCGGGGATGTTTAACGAAGCGGTGACAGTCAATGCGCCGGAAAAGTTAGCGAATATAGCTGTCCCCAAACGGGCGAGTTACATTCGGGTAATCATGCTGGAGTTGAACCGGATTGCTAACCACTTGATGTGGGTGGGGCCGTTTTTGGCAGACGTGGGCGCGCAAACTCCCTTTTTCTACACTATGCGCGATCGCGAACCAATTCTCGACTTGTGGGAAGCAGCCACCGGCTACCGCATGGTAAACAACAACTACTTCCGCATCGGCGGAGTCGCAGCAGATTTACCCTACGGTTGGGTAGACAAATGCGAAGATTTCTGCGATTACTTCCTTCCCAAAATTGACGAATACGAACGTTTAATTACCAACAATCCGATCTTCCGCCGCCGGATTGAAGGACTGGGTACGATTTCCCGCGCCGAAGCGATTAACTGGGGACTATCGGGCCCCATGTTGCGCGGTTCCGGTGTGAATTGGGATTTGCGGAAAGTTGACCATTACGAATGTTACGACGACTTCGACTGGGAAGTTTGCACCGAAGCTGCGGGCGATTGTTTAGCCCGCTACTTAGTCCGAATTCGGGAAATGCGCGAGTCAGTTAAAATCCTCTATCAAGCCTTGAAAGCACTCCCCGGCGGCCCTTACGAAAACTTGGAAGCCAAGCGCTTAGAAAGCGGGCCAAAATCTGAGTGGAACAGTTTCGACTATCAGTTTATTGGCAAAAAAGTAGCGCCAACTTTCAAGATTCCTAAGGGCGAACATTACGTGCGTGTTGAAAGCGGCAAGGGTGAGTTGGGAATCTATATTATCGGCGATGACAGCGTGTTTCCTTGGCGCTGGAAGATTCGCGCTGCGGATTTCAATAATTTGCAGATTTTGCCCCACATCGTGCGCGGTGTAAAGATTGCGGACTTGGTGGCGATTCTGGGCAGTATCGATATTATCATGGGTTCTGTCGATCGCTAGATGAAAAAGGGCGATCGTATTTTTGGGCTATTTGCTAAAAAGTGCGATCTCCCTTTTTTTGAATCCTCGATCGGCTACTATAAACTATGGAATCTCAACAATAAAAATCATAGCTAAAAATTACTTGAGATCCGCACTGCGTGCAAATATACTCACTAATATCCTCATCTACTCTTAACCAGCGCAAGTTTGTGCTGTTGCAGTAGGGGCAATACTGAGTGACAGATAAACTTTCAGTGGGGATACACTGCCATTTTGGTAAATTAACAGCTACCTCTGACTCTAGGGAAGTTAATGTATTAACAGGTAAACTCCATACCCTATCTAGTAATTCATTGACTTTGAAACTTAATTCATTAACATTTTCAACCCACAAATAGCCGCAGCGGACAGCACGACAGATCGAAACGTTTCTCTCTTCTTCAATAAATATAGAGTTTCCCTTGGGATCGATCGCCTCGCATTTCCACAATGTTAATACTATAGGAACTTCTTGTGAGTAATTCACTATCAAAGCCGGGATATCGTTTAGTTGATGTTCTGTAAAACAAGCCACCCATATATCGCCGGCAATTCTCTTGTATCTTTCTAAAGAAACGCAATTTTTCAAGAAATTATCGAAGGCGATGATATCTTTGTCTACTTCATCGTGACCTAAGTAATTATTGCGTCTTTTTGTGTCTGCAAGATCGAAGATAACAAGATAAGCAGGTAATAATAACTCGCTTGAATTTTTGAACTCTTCTAAACAAGACTCTCTCGACATACAGAAGCATTATATTTAAAAGCTAAAGCTAGCTTATCACAGCGAGCGAAAATTGCCAATCTCAAATCTCAATTTTGCGATCGGCGTCAAAATGATATAATAAATTTTGAAAAATAGAGATGTTACAGAATGAATGCCAAATTTATGAACATCAAAATTTCTCTCTTTTCTCTTCCTCTGTGTCCTCTGCGCCCTCTGCGGTTAAAAAATCTTTATTTCCTCAATAAAATAACATCAACTATAAACTATGACAGTCCAGCAATTAGATATTAACGATAGCAACCCCGAACTCTGCGCTTTAATCAGCGAAAGAATTGCCGCCAGTCCCCAGCAGCGCATTACCTTTGCGGAATATATGGATTTGGCACTATATCACCCGCAGTATGGTTACTATAATGGCGATCGACCAAACATCGGCAAACAAGGCGATTTTATCACGTCGCCTCATTGGAGCGCAGATTTTGCTGAGGTTTTGGGCGAGCAATTTGTGGAAATGTGGCAAATTATCGGCAAACCTCATCATTTTACCATAGTAGAAATGGGTGCGGGGCGGGGAACCTTTGCCACACATTTACTGCAATACCTGCAACGACAACATCCCGATTTATTTAAAATATTAGAATACATTATTGTTGAGATTTCCCCTGTACAGCAAGCGGTGCAGCAGCAAAACTTAGCTGAATTTAAAATAGTCAAGTGGTGCAAGTGGGATGAAATAGCTAATAACTCGATTGTCGGATGCTTCTTTTCTAACGAGTTAGTAGATGCTTTTCCAGTCCATCAATTTATCATCGAACAAGGGCAACTTCGGGAAATTTACGTTACCGCAAACGAAGAAAAAAACGAACAATCTGGAAGCAAGTTTATTGAAGTAGTAGGCGAGCTTTCAAATCCTAAGATTGCCGAATATTTTAATTTAGTAGGAATTGATTTATCGGCAAGTGTCTATGGGGATGGTTATCGCAGTGAAGTTAATTTAGCAGCTTTAGAGTGGATAAGTACAGTTGCCAAAAAATTGCAGCGCGGCTATGTGTTAACAATTGATTACGGCCATCCGGCGCACCGATATTACAATCCGAGACGCACGGAGGGAACGCTGCAATGTTATTACCGCCACCGCTATCACAGCAATCCTTATATTAATGTGGGGTGGCAGGATTTAACGGCCCACGCTGATTTTACGGCGCTGGAAAAACAAGGTGAATTGTGCGGTTTGGAGATGATGGGTTTTACTCAGCAGGCTTGGTTTTTGATGGTGTTGGGTGTGGGCGATAGAATTGCTTCTCTATCTGCAAATGATGCACAAGTATTGGATTTGGCAACATTTTTACGCAGGCGGGAAGCGCTGTATCAATTGATCGATCAGATGGGTTTGGGGGGGTTTGGGGTTTTGGTGCAGTGTAAGGGGCTGAGTGAGGAGGAGAAAGGGGAAAAGCTTAAAGGCTTGAGAGTGCCAGATTAGCTATGTAGATTAGTTTTCTAAGTTGATATTTGGACTTGATTAGGTTACAAAATTATTGATTCACAGTCTAACTAATACTGTTTTATAATTTTCGGAAAATCGACCTTGACAACCCCGGATCAACGTGAAAAAGCTTCTCCAAAGCCTCAGCTTGTTGCTGAGGAATGAGAATAGCTTACAATTTTTATTGTTCTTGTGGGATGGGCGTCCCGCCCGTCTAGAAAGGACGGGCGGGACGCCCATCCCACAAATATGTGTAAATTATTTAATTCACTATCCTGAGTGATTTCCAGTCGATCGCAAGGCCGTATTTCTGTGCGGAGTCGAGAGAAACGTCTGGAAGATTGAGCAGCAGTTTATCCCATGTACTGTGATTTTGTAAAGCCTCTACAACTACTCGTAGCGGCTCAGATAAAATGGTTTGAAAGTCTGCTTCTTCAGGAAACTGAATTTTAAATGCTAATTGCTCTTGAGGAGGTGTGAATTGAGCATTAACATTGTCGCGATTTCCTCTTGCATCAATGCGATACCAACCTACATCTGGCAAATAAACTGCATTGAAACCGTGCAATGTGTAGGGCGCACCTTTGTCATCAAAGCTCAATCTTTGGTAGCAAAAACCTGCGGGAATGTTGTTGGCCCTCAGCAATGCTGCTAATAGGTGACTTTTGGCAAAACAATAACCTGTTTTGTGCTTTAGTAGATCGGATGCTCGACAGGTGACGGGATTCATCTGATAGTCGTAGCTGTGGCGAATTTCGTCTCTAACCCACTCAAAACTAGATTGGGCGATCGCCTCTGATGTATGATGTTGTGATGCTATCTTGTTCGCGAGTGCTAAAATTGCGGGATGATCGCGATCTATAATGTCAGTCGCTGCTAAATAGGTTTTGATTTCTGGAATCATTTTTCTGATAGCCTTTCTGCCTGAGAACTGCTACAATCTTCTCATAAACCTGATGATTCTCCCAATCGAAGCAGCAAAAAGTTATGTTTTGAGGAGCGCCGTTTTTTGCATTTCTTCGTAGCAGATTTTGACTGCAATCTCACCTGCTAAATCCTTAGGATATTTGTAAATGCCGGTGCTAATGCAAGGAAATGCGATACTCTCGAACTTTTGCTCGATCGCGATTTCCATACATTTGCGGTAACATTGGGCTAAGAGTTCGGGTTCTCCGCAGTCGCCTCCTTGCCATACGGGGCCTACGGTGTGGATGATGAAGCGCGCAGGTAAGCGATATCCTTTTGTGAGTTTAGCATCCCCGGTTTTGCATCCTCGGAGCGATCGACATTCGTCAACAAGTTCCGGGCCTGCTGCTTTATGGATTGCGCCATCTACTCCACCACCTCCAAGCAAACTGGTATTTGCAGCATTGACGATCGCATCTACTTTCAGTTGTGTGATGTTGCCTAAAATAACTTGCATAAAAATAATTAAGCTTTAAAAGTCCATACCTATAATGATACAGAGAGAGTGGGTGCGATCGCAAAATGAACAATTTGGAATCGCATCAAATCCCAGATTCAGTACAAGCTAGATTCAAATCATCAATCAACCCCAATTGTTGCGCCCACTCTGTTAAGTAACCCCGATCCAAATGCTCAGATTGGACTTTCAGAATTCCCAAAACATCATTCCATTGTTTTTGAGACTTAGACTGTTGCCGCCAGAGCAGTTTTGCCAACACAATATCTTCAGGAGAAGCAATCCAAAATTGTTCTACACCAGCTTCGTCAAGGGCTTCTAGTCGTCGCCTTGTCATTTTTGAGCGATCGAACTCAGTATCAGAATTCAGCACGATATCGGCGTTTAATACGGAAGTCATGTGAGTGACACTCAACACCATCCCTCTGCCCTTTTGAATATCTTCTACCGAACCTGGAGGGCAGTAAAAACCAGCCGTTTCTAGTGCTTCAACTAATCGAAAAATATTGTCCCGGATCAATTCAATTACTAAATCTAAATCCCGTGTCGTTCTAGGATCGCCATAGACAGAAGCGGCAACGCCTCCTGTAATATAATAAGGAATAGATAATGTTTGAAAAATTGGGTGCAACAGTCGGGCGATGTGGCTGGGGTCTTGCGTCCACATAGAGGGTTCACTGGTGGGGGTTAAAATTGGCAGCCATTTGCTACGTAAGATCGATCGGGCAAATTTTTCTTGGTAGGTTGAGGGACAAGCTTTTTTCATGCCGCGCAAGCTAACAGTTTTTGCCCAACGATTTAATTTTACCCCTATTTGCCAGCGTTGGGAATTGGTGAGTTGTCGCAGTAGGTAGAAATCAATTGCATCAGCTTCAGGAGTTTTATCATCTGACTGGGGACGATATCCAGGTTTGATGGATATTTTCGGTATGGATTGAATCATTTTGCTTGTTGATTTCCCTAGTTCTATACATGATATCAGTTAACAAGTCTAACCACATAATTGCCGTATTCTTGATGATCAACTACTCATCAAGAATCATATTTTCAAACAAAATAGGTTCAATTCTCTTCAAGACTTCCTTAACTAAATCTTCTGGACATTCACCGATCGAACTTGCTTGCCTTGCGCGATAATCTTGCATAACGTAGTTGATCTGTCATAATTACACCTGTCACCGCTTCACCTTCTGGAATGGGAACATAAAACGGATTTTTTCGTTGTGTGGTGCTAATCGGACAGACAAACACAAACCCCATTTTTTGGTTAAATTTAGTTTGACTCACAACCAGTGCAGGTCGAGTACCCATTTGTTCGTGTCCGGCTTGAGGATCGAAATTGAGGCGAATAAAATGACCTCGTTCGGGGATGTAGTTTACCAAACTTCTTCTCCTTCTGGTTTCCCCCAAGAGATTTCTTCGCTGGGTTCTATTTCGCCTGCCAATAGTTCATCTAGGGTATATTTGGAAATTTTCTGATTTACAGGCTCTATGACCATTTTTCCATTTTCTATACTGCAAATTACGGAATCATCTGCTTTCAGATTGAACAATTTTACAATATAGTCTGGTATTGGCAAAGCTAAGGAATTACCCAAGTTGCTGAGGTGTATTTTTGCTGTCATACATTTGCGATTTTAATGCTCAGGTTTATCTATTATAACCGCTAGATAAGGTTGGGCGCGATCGGGCGCAGGGGTTCAGAAACCGGGTTTCTTCGTAAAATCTCGTGGGGAGGCGTCAATTGTCGCAGAAACCCGGTTTCTTGGATTTCGCGGGGGGACTCAGAAACGGGGTTTCTTCACAAACCTAGTCAACTATTAAAGTTGAAACAAGGGGAGGGTTTGTCCGGTAATTGCCTCATGGAAGCCTTGCTGAATCCCTTCGAGGACTGTTTCAATGGGGTCATCATCAGGATCGATGTCAGTATCTTCCGGTACTAAAACAATAATCCTAACGTGGCTGTGGTTTGCAAAAGCAAGGGGGCGATCGATACAAAGCATTCCTCGATCGTCAATTTTTCCAGTAGTTTCAATCGCTTTCATAATATCAGAAACTCGATACAGTTCACTCAGAGAATAAATCTTCTAAATCTCGGTAGCCGCTAACAACCCGCAGAACTTCAATTCCTGCTTCGATCGCACTGTAGAAAATTAGGTAATCATCGATCGGAAAACTCCGTACATTTTCCATTAACTCATCCCGATTGCGTCCCAGAAGGAGGAAACTTCGAGAGAGTTTGACACTTATTGTTAATTCTGTCCAGAAAGCTTTCTGCTGCATCAAAACCGCTGCGATCGGCAATATAGTCCATAATGTTTTCTATATCCCGACTTGCCGGAACTGTAAATCTACAAATCTGATTCATCTATCTGCTTGCGTGCGACGTTGTTGCAGCTTTAAGCGCAAACTCCGAAACATATCTTCAGCATTAATTACTTCACTTCGATCGGCCGCATCCATTCCCAGACGAATTTTTTGCTGGAGTTCTTTGAAGCGTCATTTATAAATATGCTCCCATTTATCTGACTGCAAGAGTTTGATGAAAGCTAAGACTTCTTGTTGCTGGTCTGGCGATAAGACCTTCACCTTTTCCAAAATGGCTTGTTCGACGGTCATAATTATCTGTTTCCTTTTGATTGCTATTTGTACAATCTAGTAACAACATTATATCAAACGGGTGGCTCAACAGCAATTCAGGGGTGAGTTCAATTGCGAATCGCTCAATTAAATCGCCAATAACTTCCAGGTAGCGTCGCAACTGCTACAGTATTTCCCAACAAATCGAAAAACTAAATGATTAATAAAATAGTCAATTTGACTCATCTCATCTAGATTAATCTATTTTTATGCTATCGTCTGATTTTATTAAAGAGTAGCTCACCGACTTGTGCTACCGTCTAGGGGTTGCGATTGGCTTCCCTGGTGTCGCAGGCGATCGCGAGCCGGAAAAAATCCCATCCTCTTATCCCACATTCCCAATCCTCCATTATGATAGCTAAAAACTCTCCCACAATTGGACTGATTGAACCTCCAGCAACGGGACTCTATGATGCAGAAGGTAAAAATTGGACTTCTTTATACAGACATCGTTCCTTAATCAGCAAGCAAGTTTTGATTCCTGACTTGCAAGCAGGAGGATTTGATGCCCGATTGGTCAACCTCAGAGATGACAATTATAGTGAAGAATTTGGGGAGATTGTCTGGAAAGGGATGACCCTGCGGAAAACTTACGTTGGGGGCAAAATTGCTGCCCTAGATCCCCAGGCATTCGATGCTTGGGGCATTACAGTGAATTTCTCCCAAGACCGTCAAGTCACTTGTATGGTGATTGAGCATCTGGCTAAGGGAGGTCGTCCCATTGTCGTTGGTGGGTCGGATGCTTTCGCTGAACCGCACCACTACTTGAAGGCTGGCGCAGCAGCAGTCGTTCAGGATAAATCTGGGGCAGCGAATTGGGCTATTTTTGACTATGTACTGGGAAAAACCCCACGAGAAGAACTCACGGGTGTCATTCTCGCAGATGGTAGACAGTATCCCAGGAAGGCTAAAGCCAAAAGTCCAGAGGAGTGGGCACTACCATCGGTGGAAGTGGCGCGGGAGTGTTTAGGGACACTGCCCAATGTCCAGGGAACTGTTCCAGTAGGTTCGTTGGTAGCTGACATTGGTTGCGATCGCACCTGCGATTTTTGCATGACACCTACCTACGGCACTGGCTTTCGGAGAATGTCTCCTGAAACATCCCTCAAATGGTTGGCGATTCAGAAAGAAGCGGGGGCTCGATCGATCAATATCGGTTCCGATCAATTCCTCGCCCGTGGACTCTTTCCTGAGGGGCGACAAGAGATCCTCGACATTACCAATGGTGCGCGGGAGATGGGAATAACTCTGATGTGGCCCAATGGTTTAGAACTGAGGAAAACAACTCTCGGCGCTGGGCGTAACTATGAAAGCAGCGACCTCAGACCTGACGAAGAACTGATTGAAGCACTGTTTGGCTGGGACGGCAAAGTCGGTTGTCCTTTGGCTTATATCCCTGCCGAACGTCCCGTTTTTGGACGAGAAGCTTACAAGAAGCTCCTTCCTTGGCAAGAGCATTGTACCTTGATGAAATCTGTGGTCAGAACTGGTGTACCTGTGATTGCTTATGGGATCATTATCGGGCTACCCGACGATGACCATGAGGACTTGTTACTTCTTGAGGAAGCCATCTCAGAATTGGTCGATGAACTGGTAGAGATTAACCCGCAATTGGAATTTCAGACTTCGTGCTACAGCATTATTCCCTTGCCCGGAACTCCGCAATCTTATGACTTACGGAAATCAGGAATGCTACAGTTTGAAGACCCCTGTCTTTGGGGGGTATGGACAACGACTTCCAATACTAAGCACCTTACCTACGAGCAGGTTTCCGATTGGCAAATTCGTCTATCTAAGATTCGGAAATCTCCGTCTGAATTTACCAACTATAACGGCGAATATTCAGCGATGGTTAGTGACGCTTCCTCCGACGACTCAAAGGTTGTGTTGGCAAATTTGAACTAAACACCGCTCGTGGGAGATTACATCGGCGAATTTGCGAGCGAGGATGAAGAAAATGAAGAGGAATCTGAGGTATAATCAATGCCTTTTTGACGCTTAGCAGAACGCTCGATTTCCCAAGGTACAAGCGATCGCCCAAAACCCGGTTTCTCGGATTAGCGTGCGGGGTTCAGAAACCGGGTTTCTGTGACAATTCAAATTGCGGGCGATCGCAAATAACTTCCAGGTAGCGTCGCAACTGCCTTCAGGAAGGTTGCACAGCAAGATGACATCTGAATAAAGTTGATAGTTCATAATTCTTCTGATTCGGGCAATTGTTGCTCGTATTGGCCTAGAATTTCTCGAACTGTTTCGGCCGCGATGTCTGATAGATCTGATTTAGAATAGATAGTCACCAAAACGATGGAATCGCTAGTTTTGAGGTAATAAATAGCACGGTAGCCAGCGCTTTTGCCTTTTTGAATGTCGCTGTTTTTAATTCTGACTTTGAAAATTTCGTACTCCATTCCCGGAATGCGATCGCCCGGAAGTTCCCCCGCTTGAAGTTGTGCGATTACAGGCTGATGTCTTTGCGAATGTTGCGATAGCGTTTGCCTAAAGTTCGCAAGTCTCTTTGAAATCGAGGGGTGAGTTCAATTGCGATCGGTTGTGGATCAATTGTCATCGATGCCATCCCACAGTTGAGACAAAGGAAGAGTTTGTCCGGTAATTGCCTCATGGAAGCCTTGCTGAATTCCTTCGAGGACAGTTTCAGTAGGGTCATCATCGGGATCGATGTCAGTGTCTTGACGAATTTTTTGTTGCAGTTCTTTGAAGCGTCCTTTATAGATATCTTCCCATTGATCGGACTGCAAGAATTTGATGAAAGCTAAGACTTCTTGTTGCTGATCTAGTGATAAGACCTTCACATTTTCCAAAATGGCTTGTTCGACGGTCATAATTATCCCTTTTTTTTGATTGCTATTCTACAATCTAGTAACAATATTATATCAAACGGGTGGCTTGACAGCAATTCAGGGGTTTGAAGGCTGTTGGTGGGGGGTTAGAAACCGGGTTTCTTCCTGGAAACCCGGTTTCTTGGACTTTGGGGCTGTTGGTGGGGGTTAGAAACCGGGTTTCTTCCTGAATCTGGGTGATGATGCGTAAATTTTCGCAGAAACCCGGTTTCTTGGATTTCGCGGGAAGTCGAAGCAGGTTTCGTGGTTTTGGGCTTAGTTATAAATCTTGATGAAATCCTGAAACGCTTAGATGTTAATGTCTACAAGTCTCGACGCGAGAGAAGAGAACACTTCCCAGTCCAAAGTCGGCACTTGCTCTTCTGGCTCTAGCTCGAACTTCAGCTCTAGGTCTTCCGGCTCTATCTCCGGCTCTGGCTCTAGCTCTAACTCCGGCTCTAAATCTTCTGGCTCTATCTCCGGCACTAACTTCCGCTCTATCTCCACCACCAATGCCAACACCGGGAAGTGTGCTTGTGGTGCTTTGATGTTGATGAATTTTAGATTATAAGATAGACCGCAATAATTATACCATTTCTTATTCACATACCAACCTACCCAATCACCAAACGCTTCCCATATTTTCTCATTATATTCCCTAGTTCCCCCGAAACTTTGATAGATGCACTTCTGCACGGAAAAGCCGAAGCGCCCATCGCTGTATTTTACCCAAAGTTGGTCAATGGTACGCAAGTCCTCGCAGGGGAATTTTTCAATACTTTCTCTATCCAGAAATATTTCTTTCTCCTTACCCGCCACCTTCCGCATCACTCTCGCTGTTTCCTGATCGGCTTCTTTCCACTTTTTAGCCGCCAGTAAATCGCGCAACTTAGTATAGTCTACTCCCCTTTCCGATCTCAGAGGAACATCTGGTTCAGTAGGAATAGGATTCGTTACAGTTGTAGATTTGGGAGACAATGGAGATGCCGATTTGTTCGCAACATTGCTACTAGCAGAACTACCTTGAGAATATCGCTCATTTTCAATCTGCGATATAGCGATTCTTTGAATTCCATTAATCGCCTCCATATCACCAGTAGATGCAGCCAATACGCGAATCCACAACTGTTTTGCTAGTGCATAATCTTTGTTCAATTCCGCTTGATAGGCATCATTTTTAAGAATAGAAACATCTTGTAAAGTTGCATATTGCGGGCAAATAATTAAGTGGGACTTCGTGACTGGCTCTGCAATACAGTAAGGTGTTTGCCGCACTTGTTCGCCTTTATGTTCTCGGATCAGTTCGGGAACTCGGCAACTCAAATAATGATTCAATCGCTCGACAGTTGCACATTTCCCTTGAATGCCCAAGCCCTCCAGCACTGCTTTTGTGAAAATACCTTGCTGTAAAGTTTCAATTTCGTAGGACAATTGATTGGGACTGCAAGAAAAGAAGGTAATGACTCCCTTTTGCCGCGCAATTTCAGCAGCTTGATTGCCGATTCCCAATCCCGATTTCCCTCCTTGATACCGACAAGCATCCAGCATCAAAATTACATTGCCAGCACCACAGTCGCGCAAACATTCAGTCACAAAATCAATCGGAATCGCCGTATGTTCGATATCTTCCGAATCGCCATCGCAAGGCATCAAATAATCGCGCCCATTACACTGCATCCCGTGTCCGCTGAAGAAAAACCACAAATTATCTCCAGTTGCCATAATAGGCTTTTTAGAGATCTGTCTCAAAAATCGCCTCAGATTGTTACGAGAAGGACGAGTCGGTCTACCCTCAAGATCAGGCGAGTCATCTGAGAAGAAAAAAACTTGCTCAAAACTCGCCCCGCGCAGAAACTCCTGCATTAACTCTGCATCCCGCTTGGCATATTTCAGCGGAGTTAGGAAATCATATTTATTGATGCCAATTGATATCGCCAGATTTCTTCCCATTTCACCTTAAGACTTACGTTTAAATCGCAACAATACGGTTCTGGTATCTGCGGCTTTTGCTCCCATTCCCAATAAACTGAAAGAACCTTCGGCGTTAATGGCAACGGATAACTCAATTTCTGATAATTCGATGGTTTTCATGTCAGCTTCCGCATCCGCGCGCCCGAACATTTTATCTACGGTTTGCATGAAGTCAACCAGTTCTTTTTCTAATTTATTGATGCTGACTTTGTGCAGGCGCAAGTTATCGGCCGCTTTTGATGCTTGTTTTTGGAGTTGGCTATTGGGAGTGCCAAAAGCATCGCCCCAATCGGGTAGCCCTATATGTGCCCCAATCTTCGCACCGTCATAGTCGGGTGTGTCGGGAGACTCGCCCGTAGTATCGGCAGTCACAATCCAAATCGTTTCATCGGGCATAGGTGTTTAATACTCCAAACTATATGGATAATTTTACTAGATGCGATCGCCGATAATAATCTTAGATTGTACCTGAAATTTGGGGGCGATTGGTGGGAGTTAGAAACCGGGTTTCTTCCTGAATCTGGGTGGAGATTCGGAGATTGTCGCAGAAACCCGGTTTCTTGGATTTTGGGATTTTGGGTGGGGAGTTAGAAACCGGGTTTCTTCCTGAATCTGGGTGGGGATGCGGAGATTGCCGCAGAAACCCGGTTTCTTGGACTTTGGGGTGATTGGTGGGGGGCTAGAAACCGGGTTTCTTTCCTAAATCTTGGTGGGGATTCCAAGATTGTTGCAGAAACCCGGTTTCTTGGACTTTGGCTATTCTTCAAAGGTTAAATGCTGGATTAATTTATCGCTAGTTAGGTCTTCTAAAAAGTAACGATAAGCATCTGCTGACTGAAATTGCGATCGCACTTCATCTATTTTAGGTAAACTCCCCCGGCGCAAATCAATATATTCTTGATAGCTGGAAAATTCCCAATCTTCTGCTTTTTTAACTATATTAGCACATACTGGGTTTAAGTGAATATAGCGAGTGAGATGTAACAAATATTCTTCTCTATCTACATGAATCGCTTGAAACCTTCCCTGAAACAGCGAACCGACTTTTTGATAGCGTTTATTGATAGCCTTGACATAGGACAGAGTAAATGTCTGCATCAGTCTGGGAAAATGATCTGTTCTTAGATAAACTAATAAATGATAGTGGTTTGGCATCAAACAATACGCAATAATATCGACATCATTCGTAACCAGATGGTTTCTTAATTGGCGTAAAAAATAAATATAATTTTGTTGTTCAAAAAAGATGAGCTGACGGTTATTACCTCGGTTATAAATATGGTAGTAATTACCCGCTTGTAAGATAACTTCACGACGTGGCATATGGCATATCGGTGGGTAGGTGAGGGAACTGGTGGGGGGTTAGAAACCGGGTTTCTTCCTAAATCTCGGTGGTGATGCCAAGATTGTCGCAGAAACCCGGTTTCTTGGATTGTGCGCGGGGCTCAGAAACCGGGTTTCTTCCTAAATCTTGGTGGGGATGCCAAGATTGTCGCAGAAACCCGGTTTCTTGGATTGTGCGCGGGGTTCAGAAACCGGGTTTCTTCCTAAATCTTGGTGGGGATGCCGAGATTGTCGCAGAAACCCGGTTTCTTGGACTTTGGGGTGATTAGTGGGGGTTCAGAAACCGGGTTTCTTCCTAAATCTTGGTGGTTATTC
>NZ_JAEQCX010000048.1:36964-80446 GCF_020738035.1 Microcoleus sp. PH2017_28_MFU_U_A | reverse complement strand
AGCGATGAGAGAGTGGGGAATAACTCTTCGGATTGCCTATTTTTCACCAAATTCCCGTAAGTATCACAGAAAAATTCCTCCACCCGCCGTCTTAGTGCCGATATTGCCTCTTATTGCTTCCCTGGTAAATCTCGATCGCAGAACCGAGATTAAAGACGCTTTGAAGCGCGTCGCCCCGCCCCCACCATACGAGCAGATTCCCGAAGAATATATGGAACATTGTTATGAAGCAACGATGCTATCTGGGGTAATCGATCGAGCGTTGACGCTGAAAGCTTTGCAAACAATCGCCTCTAGACTCAATGACACGGAACGAAAAGAATTATGTATAGAGATGGTAAGCCAGAGAATCTGTGTGGAGATAAGTATTTGCAAGTTGAACTTCCCTGCTTTGATGTTCCATCATTACTTGATTTTTCTACTTTAGATGAGAGTGCTTGACGGAAGCCACCACGAGGATCGGACTGTGGATTAATGAGCGATACATACGATCGCCCTGCGAGCCTTTTTTGCAAGGAATTGATGGAAGTCAGTAAACTCTAGTGGAGAACCGGAGTATAATCAAAGGTGAGGAGTGAGAATTTGGAACTCAAAATTGAGAATGATTCTAAAATCTGACTTCGGAGTTGAGAATTCTGGTACTTTCAAGTGCAACTATGGTAGAACTCTCCTGTAAAAGCGAATACGCAATCTTAGCTTTGCTGGAGCTGGCCGATTGCTACGATGAGGGCGAACCCCTGCAAATTCGCCAGATAGCTGCTCAGCAAAATATTCCCGATCGATATTTAGAACAGTTGCTCGCTACCATGAGACGCTGCGGGCTGATTCGCAGCCAGCGAGGAGCTAAGGGTGGTTATATCTTGGCGCGGGAACCGTGGAAAATTACACTCCTCGAAATTATCAACTGTCTCGAAGGCTCAGACTTCGATCGCTCTGAAAAAGACTCGCCTGCTCAAACTGTAGAAAGTGCTGTGATTTGGGAAGTTTGGCAAGAAGCGCGATCGATCGCCAACTCGGTGTTGCAAAAATATACGCTACAAGATCTGTGCGAAAAACGCAATGGCAGACGGCAGCTCAATATTATGTATTACATCTAGTTAAGCCGACGCGCGTCTAATTTTCAAAATCCTGTTTTTTCAAACAATCAGTGCGGTAGGCGAGAGAGCCAGCCCTAAAAGTTAAATCTCAATACGCAATAGCTTAATATTGCCAACTAGGAATTAACATTTACTTTCAACAACAAGCAGACAAAGATTATGCGTATTGCTGGCGACATTACAGAATTGGTGGGGCACACACCCCTGGTGCAACTCAACCGCATTCCCCAAGCCGAAGGCTGCTTGGCTCGGATTGTAGTCAAACTCGAAGGCATGAATCCGGCAGCATCAGTAAAAGACCGGATTGGTGTCAATATGGTGAATCAAGCCGAGGCAGAAGGGCTGATTACTCCCGGGAAAACGGTTTTAGTAGAACCGACATCTGGCAATACCGGAATTGCTCTAGCAATGGTGGCGGCCGCAAAGGGCTACCAGTTGATTTTGACCATGCCGGATACGATGAGCACGGAACGTCGATCGATGTTACGAGCTTACGGAGCTCAACTAGAATTGACTCCCGGCATTGAAGGCATGAGTGGCTGCATTCGGCGCGCTCAAGAGATTGTAGACAAAACTCCGAATGCGTATATGTTGCAGCAGTTTCGGAATCCAGCCAACCCGGACATTCACCGTTCGACAACGGCTGAGGAAATTTGGGCAGATACCGACGGCGAGGTGGATTTCCTGATTTCTGGAGTCGGCACTGGCGGCACGATTACTGGTGTTGCAGAGGTGATTAAGTCCCGGAAACCCGAGTTTAAGGCGATCGCAGTTGAACCGGCTAACAGTCAAGTTCTGTCGGGCGGAAAGCCCGGGCCTCACAAAATTCAAGGTATCGGTGCTGGTTTTGTGCCGCCCGTGCTGAATGTTGATGCGATCGACGAAGTGATCATTGTTACCGATGACGAGGCGATCGCCTACGGGCGTCGCTTAGCCAGAGAAGAAGGACTTTTGTCCGGTATTTCCAGCGGTGCGGCACTGTGTGCAGCTTTGAAAGTCGGCAAGCGTCCTGAAAATGCAGGTAAATTGATTGTGATGATTCAGCCTAGCTTCGGCGAGCGCTATCTCAGCACTCCCTTGTTCCAGGATCCAGAACTGAATCTGGCGGTGGCTGTCAACTAAACTAGCCTCCGGCGCGAGTTGCAGAAACTGAGGGCAGGGCGTAGAATGTACGCCCTGCTTGGCTTTTGAGATGAAAAAATTGCGATAGATTATTAGACAAGATTGCATAAGTCTTCGATCGATCCTTCAAGCGCAGATGTCAGACAGATGCAACCGACGATGCAACGCAGATAATTTCAGGGTGTTTTCCGATTTTTGCAATTCAAGTCTATTGTCGATCGCGATCGAGCAATCGCCCTGACGGTTACGATATTCTCGCATTGTACAAACCGCTCGTAAAAACCCAGACAAGGCTACCCAAAAGTAGTCAATGTTAGACATCTACGTTGGTAATTTTAGTGCACATTCCTAAAAATACAGGAATAAACTGCAATCCCTCTATTCCCTTCATGAAGTCAGGAATTACTTTTATAGCTCTATTTATGCTGCCATTAGTATCAGCTTAAATTGAATCCCATTCCGCTTCTTGAGATTCCTTTACTAAGATGAATTTTGGGCTTGCGACATATTGAACTCAAGCCTGCTGACTTCTGCTGTAGTAAGTCGCCAATGTTAATCCGCTTGCCATTTCAAAAGTATGAATGTTTTTTTTAAGATTCTTTTTTAATATATTTATGATACTCTAAAAGCAGATGTTTTTTACCTGAAATTGCTGGCATTTATATCGTATAAATACTTGGTATATTAGCAAATAATGATATTTTTGTCAAGCACTTTTTCGCAGATTATCCAGATTTCAAGGAAATAATAGCGTGTCTTCTGTTACCAATCACTACAAAACCCTAAAAATTAGCCCAACCGCAACCCAAGCCGAGATTAAACAAGCATACCGCCGTTTAGTCAAAATATTTCATCCAGACAGCCAGAGTGCGACAGCCGGTCACGAAGAGATTGTCCGCCTCAATGCAGCCTATGAAATATTAGGAGATGCCCAGCAAAGACAATCTTACGATCGCCAAATCTCCCAGCCCAGCGAAGAGCAATCACCCTACGCGCCAAACGTTACCCGCCAGCGACAACAAGCAGCGCGGGACGCCGACGAACACATGGAACAGTGGCTGATTAAAGTATACAAACCAGTCAATCGAATACTCAACAACATCTTGAAGCCGCTGAAAAAGGAAATAAACGAATTGTCAGCAGATCCGTTCGATGATGAACTGATCGAAAAGTTTCAAGCTTATATCGAAACCTGTCGCGATTTTCTTTCAAAAGCTAATGACTTTCTGAGGGTGATGCCCAATCCATCTAATGTAGCCGGAGTTGCGGCCCATCTTTACTACTGCATCAATCAAGTGGGAGATGGCATAGAAGAATTGCATTTATTTACCCTCAATTATGACGATCGCCATTTGCACACAGGTCAAGAACTGTTTAGAATTGCTGCTAGACTGCGGCGGGAAGCACAGGAGGAATTGAAAATTAGAAGTTAGTGAAGAAGTTATGGTTATTGGTTATGGGTTATTTGTTATTGGTTATTTGTTGCGGGCTATCAATAACAAATAACAAATAACTTCTAATTCATTCCCAATTCCCAATTCCCAATTCCCAATTCCCAATTCCCAATTCCCAATTCCCAATTCCCAATTCCCAATTCCCAATTCCCAATGAGTTCTGAATGTCAAATTCCAAAAAGAACTTGAATTCGCTTCCGGATTTTAATAAAAGGAGTTTGTTCCAGAGAGTCGCCCTCTAACAATCCCAAATCTCTCAAAGCTTGCTGGCGTTCAGACAATTTTTGAGCAATCTGATCTGCCAAATTCGGTTGTTCTGTTAAAAGTTTTTGCAAGTCGTGGCGTTCCACCACAAACAAAATTGCATCTTCGCTAGTTTTAACAGTCGCCGTTCTCGGAGTTCCCAACAGCAAAGAGATTTCCCCAAAAAACTCGCCCTCGTGAAGCGTCGCAATATACTGATCGGCTTTTTGAGAAAGAACTTCTACAGAACCAGAAAGAATAATATAAAAAGAATCGCCAGGGTCATTTTCATTGCAGACAATCTGTCCTGTTGGAAAAAGTTGTCGGTAGCCGTATTCAATTAACTGCCGCAGTTCTACATCTGTACACTGTTCAAAATAAGTTACTCGCCGCAACAAATCTCGTAGCGTCCAATTATTAGGGGATTTAACCCCTTGCTTTTTAGGCTCGGAAACGGTGGAATTAGATTTGAGTTCGGCTGAATGTTTGGCATTCTGGGGGTAAACTTGACCGTTTGAATTATCGTCTTTGTGATTATTGTGAAAATGTTTGGTTAACTCTTGCGGGTTCCGCAGCCACAAATCCCGCTGGGGAAATGGGATTTCGATATTGCGGTGGCGCAATTCATAATCTATTAAAAAGTTGACCGCACTTTTAATTTCATCGCTTTTCTGTGGCTGGTCAATCCAAATTAAAAGTTCAAAATCTAAAGCGTTATCTCCAAACCCGCGAAACCAAACTTTCGGAGAAGGATGTGATAAGATATTCGATTCCAGTCTCGCAGCGACTAACAGTGCTTCTGTAACTAATACTGGGTCAGTTCCATAGGCAACGCCGACGGGGATGTGGACGCGGCATCTGGGGTCTCTATAACTCCAGTTAATAATGTTGGTTTCGACAAACTTGATGTTTGGTATGATTACAAATAGTCCGTCGATTGTTTTGATAATTGTGGAACGGATGGAAATATTTTCAACTGTTCCTAATAAATGGTCAATCTCAATAAAGTCTCCGACTCGAATTTGCTGCTCAAATAGTAGGGTCAGACCGCTGATAAAGTTGCTGGCGAGATTTTGCAAGCCGAAGCCGAAACCAATGCCGACGACGCCAGCTAAGACTGTCAGAGAGGTGAGGTTGAGCCCTGCACCTTGCATGACGAATATACAGCCAAGGGTTGCTAAGATGTAGCTGATGATGGTGGAAATTGCTTCCCGACTGCCCCGATCCAATCCCATCCTAACTAGCAGGCTGCGTTTGATTCCTTCACTGATGAGACGAGCTATAACGAAGGCTAATATAGCTAATATTATCAGTTTGACGATCGCACTAATGGACAGATGAGTGTCCCCGATATAAAATAGGGGAGTTGCGATCGCACCATACAAATTTTCAAAAAAGCGATCGGCTTGTTCAGTAATCCAATTCATTAAGATTTGGTAATGAGTAATTGGTGATGGATGATTAGTTTTGCTGGCAACTGAACCGCAAACTCCTGACTGTGGCAGAGTTTATGCGAAAAACTCGAACTGTGAAGTGCGCTGTGTTGCAAAAAGGTCGTTAAGCGCAGTTACCCTGTTGGGAATCGCACTTTCTCAAAGATTCTTAGCTGATGGAAAAGCAACTGATGGCGAGAAACTGTTTTGTAGCGGTATTTTCTGCCGGTGATATCTGTGTTGTCGTCCAAAATCAGCCCAGCGCCTGGTGAGGCTAGCTGTTGCCAATATCTCGAAAATTGGTAGAAATTCATTCGCAGCACCCTAAAATTATCGAAAAATTCCAGCAAAAATTAGTTTATCCTTAAGAAGTAAGTCCTTTACAGAACTTAACAAGCTTACCCTACTTGACTTTTATGCAGTGCATCATCAATCGTCGGGCACAGTTTTCGGCGAGTCACCGGTACTGGCTACCGGAGTTGAGCGAAGCCGAGAACTTTGAACGGTTTGGCCCAACTGCCCGCGCACCGGGACACGGACACAATTACGTTCTTTACGTTTCCATGATAGGAGAACTCGACGAGTACGGCATGGTGCTCAACCTGTCTGATGTCAAACACGTCATCAAGCGGGAAGTTACCAAGGATCTCGATTTTTCTTACCTTAACGAAGCATGGCCGGAATTTGGGCAGACTCTGCCAACTACCGAAAACATAGCACGGCAAATTTGGCTGCGGCTAGCTCCTCATTTGCCTGTGAGCAAAATTCAATTGTTTGAACACCCGGAACTTTGGGCTGAATATTTAGGAAACGGCATGGAAGCTTATCTAACTCTGTCCACTCATTTTAGCGCCGCCCATCGGTTGGCTCGTCCCGATTTGAGTTTTGAAGAAAACTCGGAAATTTATGGCAAATGTGCTCGTCCTAACGGTCACGGTCACAACTATCATTTAGAGGTGACTGTTAAAGGGGAAATTGATGCGCGGACTGGGATGATTGCTGATTTGGGAGCTTTGCAAAAAGCTGTTGATGATTATGTTGTTGAACCTTTCGATCACACTTTTTTAAATAAGGATATTGCTTATTTTGAGAAGGTTGTGCCAACGGCGGAGAATATTGCGGTTCGGATCGGGCAATTGTTGCGATCGCCCATACGGGAATTGGGCGCTGAGTTGCACAAGATTAAGCTGATTGAAAGTCCGAATAATAGCTGCGAAATTTACGGTGCCGATTTAGATGCAGCGACGGTACAACAGCAACAGTCAGCAGTTTTAGCTGCGGTTTAGAGGTACAAATCGGATCAGTTGGGGCGGTTTAGGCGGATATGAGGCAAATTGTGCAGATTGGTGAAGCCGCCCCGATGATTCCGAGGATGATTGGAGGCGGATTAGGTGCGAGAAAGTGTTCTTTGACACAAGTTATGTGGCGAGTATTATTGGGACTTTTCCTGACAAGTCAGACGCAGCCCGTATTTTGGAGATAGTAACCCAGAATTCCTCATCAAAGCTATTGTCACTGCTGAGAGTATGAGGTCGATCGCCCGATCTGCTGACAAACAACACTAATTTCTCCTAGGTGAGTTGACGTTTATGCGAGTCTCAAATGTAGCTCTCTTGACTCTGGCCGCCCTCGCATCCCAGAATGTAACTGCTCAAACTAACGCCGCTCCGGCTGCACCTCCCATCTCTGGTGAGACACCGCAGGCCAGCAACTTTGTTGATGCCATAAATAATACAGTCTCTCGTCCGGCGGAGTCAATGAGCGCGCCCGAGACGATCGCCGACGAACAATTTTCCCCACGAATTGCGGTAAAATCGCAGACTGGTTTGCTGATAGCAGCGGCCGGCGCTGAATTATCTCCTGCTGTTAAAACCAAGGCAAATCCTGCTGCTAGAGCCACCGATGAACTGACTCAATCTTTACAAGAAACATGGCTGGCTAAATTAATCGAAACTGGGGTTAAAAGCAGTCCCCAAGTTCGCGACGCTTTCGATTTTTTCTCTCCACGGACTGGCAGTGCAGAAACTGGATATGGTTTTAATAATACCATAACTCTGCTGAATATTTTACTAATTCTCGGTACTATTTTGCCACCGGTGACAATCGCCTTTTTTTGGGCGATCCGCAGGCTGGTAGTCAAACAGTTGGTTGCTGATGCAAATCAAAGATTGCACGGCATTGGTGTGCTGGAATCAGAGTTGCTCAACTCTCGCCAACTGACTCAAAAAATGAGGGATGAATTAGAGGCACAAATGAGTGCAGCTAAACAATCACTTGATTTTTTAACTAGAGAAACTGAACTTTCCAAATCTTCCGTCGAGCAAATTGAGACTCTCAAATCTCAATTTATAATGCGCCTGCAAGTGTTGGTAACAGAAGTTGACGAGAAAAAATCTCAAATTGTTCAGGAAATTTCCCAGGTTCCGGCAATTGTTGCCAAAGAAGCTGTCAAACTCGCACCTCAGCGGCAGTTAAATAATGCACAAACTTCTGGAACAGCACCTGCTAGTGACGGACAAAATTTGATTGCTGACGATTGTATAAAGCAAGTCGAAGAGCTTTATTTTCAGGGCAATTACAATGAGGCATTAGCCTGCGTAGAAAAAGCTATTTTAACGAACAAGAATGCGGATGAGGCGTGGTATTGGCGCGCCAATGTGTTAATTAGATTGCAGCGTCATGAAGAGGCGATCGCCAGTTACGACCAAGCAATCTTAATTAAACCGGATCATTACGAAGCGTGGTATAATAAAGCGAATTTGCTGGGAAAATTGCAGAGGTGCGAAGAGGCGATCGCCTGTTACGAGCGAGCAAGTGCGAGCGAGCCGAGAAAATACGGTTGTTGGCACAGCATAGCAGCTTTGTTGGGTAAATTGCAGCATTACGAAGAGGCGATCGCCAGTTACGATCGCGCCCTGGCTATCAAAACAACCGACAGCGAAATATGGCACAACCGAGGTGCGATGCTGGGTAAAGTACAGCAGTACGCCGCCGCAGTCGATTCTTACGATCGCGCTCTTGAGCTCAATCCCAAGAGATACGAGACTTGGTACAATCGAGGTAATATGCTGTGGAGATTGCTGCGCTACGCTGATTCTGTTGCTTCTTACGATCGGGCTCTCGATATCCGGGCCGACAAATACGAAGTTTGGTACAATAGAGGCGCCGTGCTGGGAAAAATGCAGCTCCATCAAGAGGCGATCGCATCCTACGACAAAGCAATTGCCATTAAACCGCAGGATTTTGAAGTGTGGCACAACCGAGGCGCAGCTTTCGACAAACTATCACAACACGAAGCAGCAATTGCATCTTACTCCCAAGCAATCACGCTTAATTCCAAGTGTTACGAAGCTTGGTTTGGCAAAGGCGAATCTTTGGCAAAATTGCAGCACCATGAAGAAGCGATCGCAGCTTACGAAAAGGCGATCGCAATTCAGCCAGAATCCTACGATGCTTGGCACCACTGCGGTACAGCTTTGTCGCAATTAAAGCGCTACGAAGAAGCAATGGCAGCATACGATCGAGCCATTGCTATCAAGCCAGAAAATGCCGAAGCTTGGCGCGATCGAGGCACAATTGCCTCAGAATTAAAACAAGATACAGAAGGATTTGTGGCCGGTGAAAAAGATACTCAAAACCAGCCACAATCCGATGAATCTTCGGAGAGTTAGTTGTAAGGTACAGCGCAACTGAGCTGTATTGGAATATTTTTGGCAAAAATGGTAAACTTATGCCAAATGCTAAAAAAGGAGAATAGTTATGTCTGTGAAAATGCAAAGACGGCTATTTACAGTGCAAGAATATCACCTGATGAGTGAAGCTGGTGTTTTTAGCGATCGCGAACGAGTGGAACTTATCGAAGGAGAAATTATCCAAATGGCAGCAATTGGTAGGCGCCACGCCGCCCGTGTCGATCGCCTGGCAGAGTTTTTTGGCGATCGGGTGCGAACACGTGCTATCATCCGGGTGCAAAATCCTATTTGCCTCAATGATAACTCAGAACCTCAACCTGATATTGCCTTAGTACAGCGTCGCGCTGATTTTTATGAAGAATCCCTGCCAAATAGCGAGGATGTTTTGCTGCTGGTAGAGGTAGCAGATAGTACCGTTAATTATGACCGCAATGTGAAAGTACCGAATTATTCGCGATCGGGCATTCAGGAAGTATGGTTATGGGATTTGGAAGCAAACTGTTTAGAAGTTTACCGCAATCCCACCGCAAATGGCTACACTTCAATACAAAAGTTTGAGCGCGGAGAACAAGTTTCGCCACTGGCTTTTCCTGAGTTGACAGTGAGTATTGATTTAATCTTGGGTTAAAAAAATAGTAAGCTTAAACGGGAGCATCTCAGTTTTGCATTTATAGTGCTGTCCCCGCTCGCGTATGCTACAAATCGCGAGCTCTTAAGCTCGCACTATAATAAAAAAAATGCTTTTTGCAAAATAGAGATGCTCCCGCTTAAACTAACTGCGAAAAAAGGAGAATAGTTATGTCTGTTGAAATGAAAAGACGGCTATTTACAGTGCCAGAATATCACCTGATGATTAAAGTAGGTGTTTTTAATAAAAATAACAGAGTCGAATTGATCGAAGGAGAAATTATCGAAATGGCAGCAATTGGGACTCGTCATGCAAGTTGTGTAAAGCGTCTGATCGCTATGTTCTCCGATCTGGAGAGAAGACGTGCTATTTTGGGTGTTCAAGATCCAATTCAGTTGACAGAAAGGACTGAACCTCAACCGGATGTTGTCTTGCTGCAACCTCGTTCTGACTACTACGCTACAGCGCATCCAATACCGTCAGAAGTGTTGCTTTTGGTAGAAGTTTTAGATAGCACTGTAGATTTCGATCGCGATGTCAAAGTTCCTAATTATGCGCGTTCTGGAATTCAGGAAGTATGGCTGTGGGATCTTGAGGAAAACTGTTTGGAAGTTTACCGCCAGCCGACGATAAATGGCTACACTTCAATACAAAAGTTTGAACGCGGACAACAAATTTCGCCGCTGGCTTTTCCCGATTTTGTAGTGAGTATTGATTTAATCTTGGGTTAGGCTGACTTTTATCTTATTTTCGATTCCCACTCCCAATTACCAAAACCTTAGACTTACTATATAATTAATTTAACTCCTCAAATCAGCGAAAGTTTTATGACTGTTGCTAAACCATTTGAATTGGGAGTCACCCATCTCCCAGACCACACCGAACTGCCAGAGTCTGACGGTACTTTTGTGAAAAACTTTCAAGAACTGCCTCAAAGCATTATTCTCACCGATTCCCTGCGGCCTGTATTGCAAAAAATTCACCCTGACGGACGGTACCGCATCGGTCAAGATTGCGGGATTTATTGGCGTTTAACTGACCCTCCCGAACGCGGCGCCGAAGCACCAGATTGGTTTTACGTCCCCAATGTACCGCCACTTTTAAATGGTCAGGTGAGGCGTTCCTATGTATTGTGGAAAGAATACGTTGCACCGCTAATTGCAATTGAATTTGTGTCGGGGAACGGTTCAGAAGAACGAGACAGAACTCCACCGCCAGACCCAGATAGAGAAGAACAACAAGAACAAAAACCTGGCAAATTCTGGGTTTACGAACAGGCGATCCGCATTCCTTTTTACGGGATTTATGAAGTGAAAAAAGCGGCTGTAGAAATGTATCATTTAGAAGACAACCGCTATCAGCGCCTGAGTCCGAACGATCGCGGACGCTATCCGATTCCCCAGCTTGGAGTTGAATTGGGAATCTGGCAAGGGGAATATGATGAGATGAATTTGCCTTGGTTGCGTTGGTGGGATAGTGAAGGCAATTTGTTATTAATAGGGGAGGAACGTGCTCAACAAGAAAGCCTTCGCGCTCAACAAGAAAGCCTTCGCGCTCAACAAGAAAGCCTTCGCGCTGACGAAGAACGACTTCGGGCAGATCGTTTGGCAGAAAAGT
Source organism: Microcoleus sp. PH2017_28_MFU_U_A (assembly GCF_020738035.1). Lineage (NCBI taxonomy): Bacteria > Bacillati > Cyanobacteriota > Cyanophyceae > Oscillatoriales > Microcoleaceae > Microcoleus > Microcoleus sp. PH2017_28_MFU_U_A. The sequence goes on along the minus strand of NZ_JAEQCX010000048.1, from coordinate 69,160 downwards.
TGCGCCAAATGGGCATTAATCCCGATGAATTGTGATTTTTTTGTTAGTTGTTGAATTCTGGGTAATCGCTCTTTTTTTATGACAGAAATATCATAAATTGGGAAAGGACGATTACCTATGGGATAGCTGCGCTTTACGACCATTGATAAATTGCAAAATTAAAGATATTTAATTTTTAATAAAAATTCTTAAAATTCTTGAAAAATTATATATTTGTGGAATTTTTTATAAAGATTTAATCTTTGCCCAACGTAAGTGCTAGTATCATAAGCCTAAAGCTAGGGGTGCCCGCAGATCCGGGCTGAGAAAACACCCTTAGAACCTGAGTCTGGGTAATACCAGCGGAGGGAAGCTGTTTATGAAGGACATTAAGATATGCGTACCGAATGGATCGCTAAGCGTCAGGGTCACAGCAACGTATCTCAAATGCACTACGCCCGTCAAGGTGTCATTACTGAGGAAATGGACTTTGTTGCTAAGCGAGAAAATCTCCCAGGAGAACTGATCCGCGCCGAAGTAGCGCGGGGACGGATGATTATTCCCGCTAACATCAATCATACGAATTTGGAACCAATGGCGATCGGCATTGCGTCTAAATGCAAAGTCAATGCTAACATCGGTGCATCTCCGAACTCTTCCAATATGGAAGAAGAAGTTGACAAGCTTAAACTAGCAGTTAAATACGGTGCTGACACCGTGATGGACTTGTCCACCGGCGGTGGCAATTTGGATGAAATTCGTACTACGATTATCAAAGCTTCACCAGTTCCTATCGGCACTGTACCAATTTACCAAGCTCTAGAAAGCGTGCACGGTAATATGGAAAGTCTGACGGCGAATGACTTCCTGCACATCATTGACAAACACGCTCAACAAGGCGTAGATTACCAAACAATTCACGCCGGAATTCTGATTGAGCATTTGCCGTTGGTGAAAAATCGGCTGACTGGGATTGTCTCTCGTGGTGGCGGAATTTTGGCGCGGTGGATGCTACACCACCACAAACAAAATCCTCTCTACACTCACTTTAACGACATCATTGAAATCTTCAAGAAATATGATGTTTCGTTTAGTTTGGGAGATTCTTTGCGCCCCGGTTGCACTCACGATGCGTCGGATGAAGCTCAATTAGCTGAACTCAAAACTTTGGGACAATTAACTCGCAAAGCTTGGGAACATGATGTGCAGGTAATGGTGGAAGGCCCGGGCCACGTACCTATGGATCAAATTGAGTTTAATGTCAAGAAACAAATGGAGGAATGCTCGGAAGCTCCTTTCTATGTTTTGGGGCCGTTGGTGACTGATATTGCACCAGGATATGACCACATTACCTCAGCGATTGGGGCGGCGATGGCTGGTTGGTACGGTACTGCTATGCTGTGCTACGTGACTCCTAAGGAACACTTGGGATTGCCGAATGCTGAGGATGTCAGAAACGGGCTGATTGCTTACAAAATTGCGGCTCACGCTGCGGATATCGCGCGCGGCCGTCCGGGTGCGCGCGATCGCGATGACGAACTTTCCAAAGCGCGTTACAATTTTGATTGGAACCGTCAATTTGAGCTATCGCTCGATCCTGAAAGAGCAAAGGAATATCACGACGAAACTTTGCCAGCAGATATCTATAAAACTGCTGAATTCTGTTCGATGTGCGGGCCTAAGTTCTGTCCGATGCAGACTAAGGTTGATGCCGATGCTTTGACTGAGTTGGAGAAATTTCTTGCTAAGGAACCTGTAGCGCTAAGCTAACTATAGCCTTTCTCAAAAAGATGAGGTATGACTGACAGCTCACATAACCACTTAGACGTATAGGGCCCAAGCCCAACAACGTACCTCATCTTTCTGAGAACCGCTATATATTGCTAGGGCGGGCGGATTGATTCGCCCACCCTTCCCAATTCAAAAGGCACTAACTTTTTGTTTGGTAGAGGACAAAATATTCTGCATAACTTCTTTCGCCACAGCTTTTACCACATTAATACTGACGCTATTGCCCAGTTGATAGTAAGCTTTATCATCATTGAAATGCAGTACAAAACTATCGGAAAAACCTTGTAACCGTGCGGCTTCGCGGGGAGTAATTCGCCGGACTCTATGGTTGTGATAAACACCTAATTTATTTGCATCGCTGGCAACAAGTGTTACAGAAATCTTCTGCGGATCTAGAAATTTATAGACTTCAAAGGAAAAGTTACCCGATACAGGTTTATACAAATCATTGTTGCGCTGTAGGTACTTCTTGGCAACCAGTAAATCCAGAATGCGATCGAGATTGGGATGAGCGAAAAAAGTAGCGATTTGTTCTTTAGTTAAAAGCTTCCCATCTTGGTGATGTCCAAATTCTTTATTGCGCCTTTTCAATATAAAACGATTCATCAACTCAATTTCATCTAAACTGCACTGGCCTCGCAAACCCAATTCCCAAGAATGAATCGAATTGCCGCCACGATAGTCGATTAATCGGATTCCGTGCAAGCGATTTAAATCATTGTTAACGATTGGTTTCAATGCCTTGACAAATTCTGGCGAGCAATCATATTTTTGGTCTGGATTGTCTTCCAAAATATCTGCAACTGCGACGGGTTTACTCAACGGGGAAAATAAGGATAACTGTTGATGGTTGCAGGAATGGGAATCTTTTGGGCCTAAGTCGGAAATTAACCCAAATTGGGGCGAAGCATTTAAAATTCCTACTAGGTAAACTCGGACGCGGTTTTGGGGTAAACTAAAGTTGGAGCTGTTGAGTATAAAGTAATCGAAGCTGTAACCTCTACTGGTAATTTCGTGTTTAATTGTTTCGAGGGTTCTGCCGCCGTCGTGGCTGACAAGTCCCCGGACGTTCTCAAAAATAAATGCTTGAGGTTGAGCGGTATCAATTAGCCTCATTATTTCAAAGAACAGGGTGCCTCGTGTATCACCGAAACCTGCTTTTTTGCCTGCGTAGGAGAAGGATTGGCAAGGAAATCCTGCCAGTAAAATATCATGTTCTGGAAGTTGGTCAATTAGTCGGATGTCGCCTGAAGGTGTGTCGCCAAAATTGGTCTGGTAGACTAATTGAGCATCGGGATTGATTTCGCTACTTAATACGCATTCTGTTTCCAGATTCAAGGAATGTGCGGCGGCTTCAAAGGCTAATCTCATGCCGCCTATTCCTGAGAATAAGTCAATGAAACGGATTTTTTGCATGGCGATTTTAGGTATCCGCTCAATAAATCGGGGTAGAGTACCGTGTTGGAAACGATTTTGCGATGTTTGAGTCTCATCATTAAGTGATTTCCCCCGATTTATTGAGCGGATACTATTTTACCATGCTGTGCCTAGATTGTGAACCTTCTTTTTTGCTGTTACCCCTATTTATTGAGCGGATATCTTTTTATCATTTCTCCCCCAAAGTCCGCCAGTACAATTAAATCCTTCAGGAACATATTTCCTGAAAGTGTTGAAGAGTTTACTATTTGAAATAATCCGCTTAACTCTGAAACAGTGACGCTAAGAATAGCAATAAATTGATCTTGAGTTTCTATCAATTTTGGTATAACACTGAGTTATGCTTCCTTTTGAGATAAGTCGGAAGGCCAAAACATCGAAGCTAACTCACGGATTTCTTCAACTGTTCTTCTGTAATTGTGAGTTGACATTTTTGGTTGTCTGTGGTAATGAGTGCTGTGAATTTGATGCGATCGCCCGCCGTTCTCGCTATTAAATGTTCGGCGGCAGTTGACGCGATTTTTTAGGCTAGGAGATTGGCGATCGCACTTTTACCTATTGCTTGCTACTAATCCATTCTTTGAGATCGGCGATCGTAAAAACAGCCTGAAAATCCAATCCCTCCTCGCGATATAATTGAGCTCCACCTTGTTCTCGATCGATCAGCGACAACACGCGATCGACTTTATAGCCAGCACCCCGCAGCCTCTCCACCGCCTGCATCGCCGACTTACCCGTCGTTACGACATCTTCCAACACCGCCACATTCGTCCCTTCGGGCAACACAGGCCCCTCAATATACGCCATTGTCCCGTGTCCCTTCGTCTCTTTGCGGACAATTAGCGCCGGAATCGATCGACCTTCCAGAGCCGAAACCACACTCACAGCAGTTACAATCGGGTCAGCACCCAACGTCAAACCGCCCACAGCCTGCACTTGAGGTGGCAGCATCGAGAAGAGTACGCGCCCCGTCGCCAAAGCACCTTCAGCGTGCAAAGTCACCGGTTTGCAGTTGATATAATAAGAACTTTTCTGCCCCGAAGACAGCACAAAGTCGCCCTCGCGGTACGCAAACTCGCACAATAAATCCAAAAGTCGATCGCGCAACACCTTTAAATCAGCAGCATCCATAACTTAACACCTTGTAGAAAACGCAAATAATCCGCCGATAATCAGTCTATATTGGAACCGTAATTAATCTAGAAGCTGAAATTTATGAGTCAAAAGTTAAAAAGCCTCAGCAGTGCGTTGATTCTCGCTGTCGCCTCTGCCGCACTGGCATCCGTCAAACCTGCTCAAGCAGATACAGCCCGATTTAGCCCCGTTGGTGACAACTTCAACCGACAATTCTTTGAAGCTTCAGGAGACTTTTATCACAACGTCAGCTTGCAAGGTTACATGGGCGACTATCTAGGAATTGGTTCCCCCAGCGGCGTAGTTGCCTTTCCCGAAAAAGAAATCGAGCGCGATGCCAGTCGCGTCAGCGGCCTCTACCGACGAGTAATGCAGCGGCAGGTTTCCAGCGACCCTATTCTTCGCGTTCCCGATGCCACCAATCCCTTTGATGCCTCAGTTATGGCCTTGCCCGCAGCCTGCCAGGTAGCACCTCAACCGAGTGGCTGTTTCGCTCCTGGGAGCCGAGTCCAAGAACCGTTTGTACCGCGGCAGCAGCAAGAGTCGGAGGCAGTACCAGGCCCGGTTAGAGGACTGTACAATGTATCACCGGCTCGTGGAAATTAACTCCCAGTTCGGTATAACAATTGTTTGTAGTAAGGACTTTAGTCCTGATTGACTTCAACTCAGAGGAAGGACTGAAGTCCTCACTACAAACTTTAATTATCTGAATTCCGGTTGCATCGCAATTCATATTACCCGCAATCAGGACACTCAAGCGTGCCCAAAGCGTGTCAACTTAAGCCTGAAAGCCTTGATAAATGTCGTTTTTACCATAGTCCAGATCCCCCTAAATCCCCCTTAAGAAGGGGGACTTTGATCGGATTCTTGTCCCCCCCTTCTTAAGGGGGGCTAGGGGGGATCTGGGCCTAATCGTTAGACAGTAGACTGGTAATACATTTAACCTTAAGTTGACACGCTTTGGGCAGTGCCGTGTCCCTACTTGAGAAACTACAAACTTATGATGAAACAATGCTGCCGTCAGGCATGATTGTTTCTTTCAAATGAGCGCCGTCGAGATTAGCTCCAGCCAAATTGGCTCCTCTGAGATTTGCCCCTGTCAAATTCGCCCCTCTCAAATCAGCTTTACCGAGGTTTGTCCAGCGGAAATCGGCAGCACTCAAGTCCGCAAAACTAAGATTTGCCCTAAAAAGATATGCTCCCGTGAAGTGAGCTTCCCCGAGGTTAGCTTTAGAGAAATTGGCTGCGTAAAAATGTGCTTCAATCAATTCGGCTTGATTGAGATTGGCTTGACTGAGATTAGCATGATTGAGGTTCGCGCCGATCGCATTAACTCGAAACATTGCCGCCCCGATTAAATTCGCATCTCCTAAATCGGTTTGTTGGAGAATCGCACCACTGATGTCCGCCCCAATTAAATTAGCCCCGCTCAAATCTGCCCCCCGGAGGTCTGCCGCTCGGAGATTTGCTCCCGTTAAATTAGCTTTAACTAATTTAGTATCGAGGAGTTGTGCTCCAGCAAGATTTGCTAAACTGAGATTAGATTCAGCAAGGTTTGCTGTAATTAATTTAGCCTTAAACAAGTCTGTTTTAAAAAGGTTACACCGCCCAAGATACGCACCTCTAAAATTTGCTTCAGCGAGGTTAGCTTCGCTGAGATCCGGTTCGAGGTTTGGGTTGAGATTTCTCCATTCAATCCAAGTAACTGCACCTTTTTTTAGCAGCGCTAAATGCTGTGTATTTGCCATAATTGCATCTCCTATAACCCCTATTCCTTGCGACCAAAAATTGCTGGATTTTCGCGACCAGATACGCTTTCCACCGCCGCAATTGCTGCCTGGGAACCTGCTATAATATCTCGTTCTGCTCCGCCGAGGTAAAGCCGTCCGAAACTACCGACAGCCTGAACTTCTAAGATGTTAATAGATGCACCTTTTTCTGCTTCATTGGCTGCCAGCGCTGCATAGGCGGCCGGTTCTACTTCTAAGACGTAAAGCGTTTGTCCCGCCAGCAGCAACTGTCCGCGCCTGCTGCGGTTGATTAATTGGGTTTGGTGGGGGTCGATGTTGCGAATAATTTGACTGGAAATGACTCGCGGTTTGATACATTCTTCTCTACGGACTCCGATGAATTCTAGAATTGCTTTGCCTGCGGCCCTGGTTTCGCCCTGCTGGCCCGAGTGTACTTCCAGCAAGCCGTACAGGCGCTCGACTATCTGCACTCCAGGGCGCACGGAGGCTGATTTGAGGGCGACATCGGTAATTCGGTTAATTTCGATGCCAGGGGAGATTTCTATCCACAGCGACGCATCCCCCGGCAGTGGCAAGAATCCGGCGGCGACAGTGCCTATGTATGCTGCGTGCTGTGGCTGCAAGTTGTCTAGAAATACGTAGCTGCGTAGCTCTATTCCCAATTTGTTTTAATCTCCGTCGATCGAGCTTTTGTTGTCTGTGCAATATCTGAGTTTACCTTTTTTTGTCAACAGTACATTGTCTGTATGATTTTTGACGGTTGACGGTTGACGGTTGACGGTTGACGGTTGACGGTTGACGGTTGACTGTTTGAACAATACCGATGCGGCCGGAAACGATATGAGATACACCCCTCGAAGTGACGTTTTGGGCTTTGCGAGCTATGTTTAATTTCGTATGACCACTAAAAATTTGATATCAATCTGTAGTAATAGCTGGAGTTAATCAATCTTTACTGCTACAGGTGGATTTAACTTTGAAAGGCGATCGATATAGTGATGATAGTTAAAGATTTTTGCCAACAGAGAGCATTTGAATTATGAAACGTTCTGACTTATCCAAAGCAATCGGTGCAGGTATTATCGCTGCTGGTCTAGCCATTGTGCCAGCTAACTTGCCTGCTTCGGCTCAGACAAATACAACTCCGGGTACTAACAGCAGAGATACTACCACTACCACTACTACTCCTCGCTCTGGTGTCTACAGTGCTGAGAACGATCGCGATTTTGATTGGGGATGGTTGGGCTTGCTCGGCTTATCCGGTTTGCTCGGTTTAATGCCCCGCAAACGCGAAGAAAATGTCCGCTATACCACTACAACTGGCGATCGCGATCCAGCAGTTCGTACAGATTACCGCTAATACTAGGGTATAACGGGCTGTGGGCATGATGCAGGGACAGGATGTTTTAACCTGTCCGAATAGCGCCAACAATCATCAAAAAACCTCCATCTGTGAGGTTTTTTTATTGGATACGATCGGCAATCAATTGGTTCGTGGTGAGGACTTTAGTCCTCAGGAATGAGAATTAAATAACTTACAATTTTATGATTCTTGTCCTTTCTTGACGGGCGGGACGCCCATCCCACAAATATGTGTAAATTATTTAATTTTCGCTCCTCAGACCGAGAGAGGACTAAAGTCCTTACTACAAAACTATTTTATTTGTTTCTTCTTCTTCTTCTTCTTCTTCTTTTTCCTTCGCGTTCTTCGCGCCTTTGCGGTTCGTTAAATAAAGATTTTTAGCAGCAAAAAATAGTTTAAATTAAAAAATGTTTTTGCCCGATCGCTCCACGAACACATCCAACATCGCCTGCACCAACTTGTCTGGATCTAAAGGCTTACAAATGTGCCGCTGGAACCCCGCAGTCAGGGCTTGCTGGTAGTCAATTTCTCCAGCATAGGCGGTAAGGGCGATCGCGGGAACCAATCCGCCTTGCTCCGGCGGCAGAGCCCGCACCTGCCGCAGCAACATATAAGGGGCTTGCGATTAAATATAACCCCAGTTATCCTAGAAGAGTAGGAAACAAAAAATCTGACATAAGCGGTTGTTACTTCTGTAATTGGGATGCTAGAAATGATCTTGAGTGAGCCAGTGAAATTAACATTCAAAGATGCGGCAAAAAAACTGACAGGCTATCGCCGTCGAGACTTTATGGCAAAAGTGGCTGAAGACTACTTTAATGCTTGGGCCCGCAAAGTAGAAACATTTATGGGGTGGAACCGAGACAGTGTTCAACTAGGCTTACATGAACGACAAACCGGGTTGATTTGTGTGGATAATTACCGGGCACGAGGGCGACATAAAAGTGAAATTTTGCTGCCCAACTTAGAAGCCGATATTCGTTCTTTAGTAGATCCAGAGTCCCAGGCAGACCCCAAGTTTCAATCGACATTTTTGTATGCCCGGATCACGGCCATGGCGGTACGAGCGGCATTAGTGAGTCAGAAGAACTACGACAGTGAGCAATTACCTTCTCGTCAGACAATTGGCGCGATTTTAAATCGAATGGGGTATCGCCTAAAAAAACACAAAAAACCAAGCCCTTGAAAAAAATTCCCGAAACTGATGCGATTTTTGAGAATGTATTGAAGGAGAATCAAGCCTCCAATCTAGATGTCAAGTCTCTGCGAATATCAATTGATACCAAAGCGAAAGTAAAAATTGGCAACCTGTCACGGGGAGGTAAAGCCAGAACCATCGAACCGAAATCGGCTGACGATCATGATACCGAGTGGCAAGCTGTATTAGTCCCCTTTGGCATTCTTAACACTCAAAGTGATCAACTATCGATTTATATGGGACAGTCCGCTGAAACTACAGATTTTATTGTTGATTGTCTAACAGATTGGTGGCACAATAATCAATCTGATTACACCGAACTCGAAGAATTAGTGATTGACCTTGATGGTGGTCCGGCAATCAGAAGCAATCGCACACAATTCATCAAACGCATCATCGAGTTATCTCAGGCAATTGGCTTAAGAATCCGACTAATTTACTATCCACCATATCATAGTAAGTATAACCCAATTGAACGCTGCTGGGCGGCACTTGAACACTATTGGAATGGTGCTATTTTAGATTCAGTTGAAACTGCCGTACACTGGGCATCTAGCATGACATGGAAAGGAATTAATCCCATTGTAAACTTAATTGAGACAACTTATGAGAAAGGCGTAAAAGTCTTACCTCATGAGTTAAAACAGTATTTGCCCTCATGGCAACGTTCTGAAACTTTACCAAAATGGGATATCACGATTATCCCATTTTGACTGGTATTTTATTTGTCCGCGAGTCCCTAACACGCTCAACCAGCGGATTTTGGCCGTGTCTGCGCGCACGATTCGGTAGTCGATCGAGTAGAGCGATCGCGTTTCCCGAGCCGTTTTGACTGCCTGCAAGACTTGTTTTAAGTCGTCTGGATGCACGAACTTTTTCCACACTGCGATCGTAGTTTCGCCGCCCGGTGTCGGTTCGCAGCCGAAAATCCTGAAATGGTTCGCCGACCAAATTACTCGATTTGTTCGCACGTCTAGATCCCAGCTTGCTATGCCCGAGCCTTTGATGGCGACGCTCAAACGTTCTTCTATGATCGGCGCTCAGACACTTTTAGCCGCAATTGGCGAAATTGCTGACAGTATTTACCGGGCAGGATTTCGGAAATTAGTATTGATGAATGCCCACGGCGGACAGCCGCAGGTAATGGAAATTGCAGTGCGGGATATTCATCAGAAATATCAGGATTTTTCAGTGTTTCCGCTGTTTGTTTGGCGGGTGCCGAATGTGGCGGCCCAATTACTCACGGCGAAAGAGTTAGAATTGGGAATTCACGCGGGAGATGCCGAAACGAGTTTGATGTTGTCAATTTTGCCCGAACAGGTGAAAATGGAGCGAGCAGTTTGCGAGTATCCGAGGGATTTGCCTGCTGACAGTTTGCTGAGTATGGAAGGTAGCTTGCCTTTTGTTTGGCTGACGCGAGAGTTGACTGATAGCGGTGTGTTGGGCGATGCGACGGTGGCGACGAAGGAAAAGGGCGATCGTATTTTGGAATCTCTCTCTGACGGCTGGGTACAAGTTATCAAAGATGTGCACAAGTTTCGACAGCCGGGAAATAATTAAAACAAAACTTACGCATCGGCACCCAGAAACCGGGTTTTTTACCTAATCTGCGGTCTAAAATCCGTCTTTTCGTAAAAAAACCCGGTTTCTAAACAAGGAGTGCGTCATACCAATTTAATGGGTCGTTGCACATATCCCGATCCCCCTAAATCCCCCTTAAGAAGGGGGACTTTGAGTAACTCTTGTCCCCCCCTCCCACCAGGGGGGTTAGGGGGGATCAGATTCTATGCACCCTCATAAAAAATTGGTATCAGTCCTATAAAAATTAAGAATTAAAAATCAAAAATAGTTCTAATTCGTGTCAAAATGAGTCTAACAAATTTTCTGAGTTGGAAGGCTAACTATGAGTGTAACTCCTAAATTGCAGCGCGCATTTGAGCAAGGCCGCGCCCTGAAAATTATCAGCGGTTTAAATAATTTTGATGCGGCTAACGTTGCGGCTGTTGTCAAAGCAGCGGATCTCGGTGGCGCTTCCTTTGTCGATATTGCTTGCGATCGCGATTTGGTATTGATGGCAAAACAGTTGACAAATTTGCCAATTTGTGTGTCGGCTGTGGAACCAGAAAAGTTTGTAGCTGCGGTAGAAGCTGGCGCTGATTTGATTGAAATTGGCAACTTTGATGCTTTCTACGCCGTAGGGCGCCGCTTTGAAGCTGAGGAAGTTTTGGAGTTGACTCGCCAAACGCGATCGCTATTTGGGAACATCACTCTTTCTGTAACAGTTCCCCACATTTTGACACTGGACAAACAAGTACAGTTAGCAACCGAATTAGTCAAAGCTGGCGCTAACATCATCCAAACCGAAGGCGGTACTAGCGCCCAACCAATTCACGCCGGAACTTTGGGATTGATTGAAAAAGCAGCGCCTACTTTGGCCGCAGCCTTTGAAATTTCCCGCGCCGTACAAGTCCCCGTACTCTGCGCTTCGGGCATCTCCAGCGTCACTGCACCGCTGGCTATTGGCGCTGGCGCTGCGGGTGTTGGCGTCGGTTCTGCTGTCAGCCAACTTAACAGCGAAGTGGCGATGATTGCTGCTGTTCGCAGTTTAGTTGAAGCTTTGGCAAAAGTCGAGCGATCGCACTTTGCTACTTCAATCTAATTAAGAAGGAAGAGTTGACAGTTGACCTGGGACAGTTGACAGTTGATAGTTGACCTGGGACAGTTGACAGTTGATAGTTGATAGTTTTCAGAGGGAAGAGGGAAGAGGGAAGATTTTTTCCCCTCTCCCAATCTCCCCCTCTCCCAATCTCCCCCTCTCCCAATCTCCCAATCTCCCAATCTCCCAATCTCCCCCTCTCCCTCTTCCTTAAAAATTAATCCACCACACGGAATAATCATGTAATAAATGATTGTTTGGGGGGATATCATCAACTGATTCTAACTCTGCTAAACGCAACATAAACTTTTTGCGATCGCCGACGCGCTGAACTTCCACAAATATGCCGTCTTCCTGAATAGAAAAATCTTCCAACCGATGAATTGTGAATTTATCAGTATAAGAAGGTTGAGTTTTTTTGAGCCTTGCATATTCTTTTTTAGTGCCAAAACCCATAAGATACTCTTCTTCCCATTCAAACTCTTCTATGCCAGTAACATGGCACGGAACTTGAAAATTTTGCTTGAGGTAGTCTAAATATTTGATTGTATTTTTAAGATCGGCATTGATTTTTTTGTTTCCCAGGATTCTTCTAATCTTACTTTCAAATTGACCGCCATTAAATGGGTTGTTTTCATCGAGATCGGCGAAGATTTCTGGCTTGAAGGTGCCTCCTAATTCTGGTAATTCAGCAAGCAAGCGCTGCAAGTCGTTTAGCGGTTTCGGTCTTCTACCTGCTACAATGGTTTCATCAAGCTGAACTAAAGGAAGTTCGGATTCTGAAGGAAGGGATTTGCTTTGATTTGGGCGATCGTCAACTTGAGACTTGTTAACTTTAGGCTGGTTAACTTTAGGTTTGTTAAATTTGGGCATCGCTCGGTCTCGCTGTATCGGTTTATCAATAAAGTATATCTTGGTAGAAGTACATTCGTGTCTGACAAATAGGAGGAAGCTGTGATGCAATTACTGAAATCGCCTGATGAATCGGCAGTCTATCAAGGGCAATTCGGCGAGTTTACGATTACCGAAAGCGATCGCACTGGAGTGTTGATCTACCGCGCGGGATTGGGGGTGGCGGCGCTGTGTTTGGCGGTGGGTGCTACTCTGGTGTTGCAACAGGGCGACAACCCAATGGCAATTCAAGCTGTAACGCCTGTTTTTGCGTGTTTCTGGATAGCTTTAGGCGTTAGTTTGGCAACTATTCACATTTACATGATTGCGCTGCATCGCACGTTACAGATGTTTTGGGCGATCGGCGGCGCGGCAGCACTGTTTGTCGCTTTACAAAGTAGCGAACCTTTGGCTTTGGCGGTGTACGAACATCCAGCGACTTTGTGGGGAATTGGCTTTACTTTTGCTGCCTTGAATGGCATCTTTTTTAAAGAAGCTTTCTGCTTTAACCGCCTAGAAACTAAGTTTTTGACTCCGGGAGTTCCGCTATTACTTTTAGGACATATTTTTGGCTTCTTGACACCGGAAAATGAACAGTTGCTGCTGGGACTTTGGGCGATATTGTTCATCATTTTTGCTGTCCGCAAGTTTTTTCAACCTATCCCCCAGGATATCGGCGATAAGAGCGTTTTTGAGTATCTCAAACACAAATAATTTGGGAATGGGGAATAGGGCATAGGGAATAGGGCATAGGGAATAGGGCATAAGGCAATTTTATAACTTTCTCACTGTCTCACTATTTCCCTCTTCCTGAAACCATTGGTATTGTTGCTTCTTCCTTCTTCCTTCTTCCTTCTTCCTTCTGCTATAAAATGAGAATTCGTCTGATCCGCCGCCGAGAAATGTGGGCAATTACCTGGGAAGGTTGGGTAATTGCGATCGCAGGTTTAATCATTACAATGGTCTTAATTATCACAAATATTCATCCATTTTTGGCGGTAAATGCGCCGATTAAAGCAGATATACTGGTTGTGGAAGGCTGGTTGCCGGATTATGCAGTCGAAAGTGCGATCGCAGAATTCAACAAAGGCGGATACCGGAAATTGGTGACAACCGGGCTTCCGGTAAGTAAGGGCCACTATCTCGCCCAATATAAAAATTATGCTGAACTGACCGCCGCGACTTGTATTGCGCTAGGATTTGATAAGAACAAAGTGGTAGCTGTACCCGCACCGAGTGTTGTGAAACACCGCACTGCTGCTTCTGCGATCGCACTTCGAGATTGGCTAGCTACTTCTGCCCTAAAAGTGGACTCAATCAATCTTTATTCTATTGGCACTCATGCCCGCCGCAGTTGGATGGTTTTCAAAGAAGTGTTGAATCCTGAAATTAAAGTCGGGATTATAGCTGCGGAATCGGAAGATTATAACTCACAAGAATGGTGGAAATCTAGCGCAGGTTTTCGGACTGTGACTGGGGAAATCATTGCTTATATTTATGCCCGTTTTGTCAATTGGAAAGCTTAGGTACGTTGTTGGGCTTCAGCCCTCTTTGTCTATAAATCTAAAGAGGGCTAAAGCCCAACAACGTACCTTTTTTAAGTTGACAGCAATGGATAGTGCTGTTTATACCAAAAATGATAAAATTATTTTCAGATAAATTGAGGGCAAGTCGTTGCTAGAAGAACGCGCTTACTGGTTAGCATGGTCACAGATTAATGGTATAGGGCCGATTTTGTTGCAAAGATTGCACCAACATTTTAATACTTTGGCAGAAGCTTGGATGGCGAAACCAGTAGATTTAATGCGAGTAGAAGGGTTTGGCAAGCAGGTAATTGATACCACTGTACAAGAACGATCTAAACTCAATCCTGAAGAATTTATTGAGAAACATCTTATTAACAATCCCTGTTTCTGGACACCCGCAGATCGGGATTATCCCAGCTTATTATTGGAAATTCCCAGCCCGCCGCCGGTGCTGTATTATCGCGGTTTAGTCGATATCAAAGAGAATCAAGGAATTACGCCGACGGTGGCAATTGTTGGCACTCGCAGTCCTTCGGAATACGGCCGCCGCTGGACTCGTAAAATTAGTGTGGCTTTGGCTAAAAATGGTTTTACTGTTGTTTCGGGATTTGCCGCAGGTATTGATACGGAGGCTCATACAAGCTGTTTGGAGACGGGAGGTCGGACTTTGGCTGTTTTTGGTACTGGGGTTGATATCGTTTATCCTAAGCCAAATGAGCGGTTGTGCGATCGCCTGTTACAGCAGGGATTGGCAATTAGTGAATATCCGGCGGGCACTCAACCGAATAAAACTAATTTTCCGCGCCGAAATCGGATAATTGCTGGCTTGAGCCGCGCTACTATTGTGATAGAAGCTCCGCAGAAGTCGGGGGCGTTAATTACTGCTTATCAAGCGAATGAGTTTTGTCGGGATGTGTATGTTTTGACGGGAAGGTTGGATGATGAGCGATCGTTTGGATGTTTGGAGTTGCTGAGTAAAGGTGCTCATCCGATTCTCCCCAATAGCGATCGACTTTTAAGCGAAGACCGATTGCTAGAAATGCTCGGAGCTATGCCAAAATTGGATAGCGCGCAGCAGTTGTCCTTGTTTCCGGCAAATCCAACCCCTGAAAAGCCAGAGCCGCTATTGGATGGGGAGTTGGCTGTAGTGTTAAAAGCTCTGGGTTCGGGGCCGAATTCTCTTGATACAATTGTGGAGGCTGCGGGATTGGAAGCGGGGACGGTTTCTGGTATTCTTTTGCAGTTGGAATTGTTGGGATTAGTTTCGCAATTGCCGGGTATGCGATATCAGCGCTGTTGATTTGATATGTTAGAAAAATCGGCGGTTGAAACCGCATCTGCACAGACAAAATCCGGCGGTTGAAACCGCGTCTGCACAGACAAAATCCGGCGGTTGAAACCGCGACTATACAAACAATGTCCGCCTCCGCGGACTGAAGAAAAAACGCAATTTTAACCGCCTATTCTTCAACCTGCGGAGGCAGGTTTTGTCTGTATAGACGCGAATTCCATTCGCCCGGTCTTTTTCAACCCGCCTCCGGGGGTTTTGTTTGTATATAGGCGGTTTTAACCGCCGATTTTTGTTAAATCAATCCGAAACTCCCTGCGGTAATACTCCCAGCAGAAACTCCGCTGATAGAAGCTAAAATCTCTCCAGTTTGGGCAAACCGAATTAATGTTACACCGCTATCTTGACTAATCGCCAATTGTGAAGAATTCAGCCCGTTACCCAATACTAAGAAGTCTTTACCAAATTCAAAATCGGTAATAGTATCAGTCCCAGAATTGGTGGAGATTAGGAATTTATCGACTCCCTTTCCTCCAGTCAAAGTATCATTTCCTAAGCCGCCATTGAGTAAATCATCTCCCTTGCCACCAAACAAGATATCATTACCATCATCGCCGTTTAAGATATCAGCACCGCGGCCGCCAAACAAGACATCATTACCGCTAGCGCCGAGCAAAGTATCGCTACCTTTGCCGCCGTAAAGAGTGTCATCTCCAAGGCCTCCGTCTAGGGAATCGTTGCCTCGTCGGCCGTTGATTGCATCATTTCCGGTAGTGCCAGTGAGGATGTCATCGCCATTTGTGCCGTTGATTTGACCAGAATTGCTGCCCAAATCGGCGTCGCCGGTGACTATAGGAGTTGCAATCCCAGCAGGCAATGTTACTGCTTGAATTTTGCTATCTAAAGCAGCACCAGTATTGTCAGTAACTAACTGGGAAATTGGCTTGCTTCCGGCACCAACTGCTTTGAAGTCTTGAGTAGTTGCGCCCAAGGATACTTGTTGGACGCGGGCAACGGCTTGGGGAATTGATGTTGCTGTTGGGTTGGTGACGGCGGTATCAATGCGCTGATTTGCTGTTGCCATTACTGTCGCAGCTTGCGAGGTAATAGAGGTGACTTTTTGAATGTTGAAACTGGGGTCAATCTGCTGGATTTTAGCAGCGGATTGCAGAATTATTGGTTCTAAGGCGGCTGGATTGCTGAGGTTTAAGATAGCACCGCCTTGAATTTTATCGCCCATTGAACCCACAACAGCTTTGACAAGATCCTTAGTAGCTGCACTGGATGCACCGTCAATCAAAGCGGCAGTTTGAGTGATGGTGTTTTGGACTTTCACCATTGCTGCTAAGACTTGGACTCCCCCAGGCTGGTTGTTGTTGGTAGCTAGGATTGGATCTAAGCTAGTCAGGTCAACTTCAGCGGGGAGGGAAAGGGCGGCTTTGACTAAAGATTGGGCGGCTTCGGGTGCAATTCCCTTGTCGATTAAGTCGGCGACTAAGCTAGTTAGGAGTGTGACAACTGTGGAATCTGGTGGTGCGGTGACTGGTGTTTCTAGGGGTAATCCGGTGGCGGTGTCAGTGCCTCCGATCGCAACTAAATTGCCTTCTGATGGGTCGATTTCTCCGTTTTTGTTCGTGTCGAATATCTCGAAGGGGATGTTGAGATCGAATTTGCCGCCTGTATCGGTAATTGTGGATGGTTCGTTGGTGTCTTTGATGCCGTTTTTGTTGGCATCGAGGAAGACAGTTGCACCGGAGATGTAGCCGTCAATTACCCAGCGACCATTTTTTGTTGTCACCTTGAAAGTCTGTTCGCTACTGGCACCGTAAGAGTCTGTAGCGATTAACTTCACCTCGAAGGGTTTCCCATCACTTGGAGGGGTGCCGGTAAATATGATGGTGTTTTCCCAGGGTCTGGATTCAATTCCTAGCCAATTAGTGTTTGGATCACTATTAGATAAAGGACTGCCATCAGGTAGAGTTAACTGGTAGGAAATCTGGTCGCCATAGAGATTGGTATCAGGGTCAATGTATACATCTTTGATGGGTTGGTTAAGCTCAGTGTACCTGCCACTTAAACGAATCTTCTCTTCTGGCGGGCGGTTGTCGATCGTAAAACTGCCTTCTTTGGCAAAAGGCGAACCGGCCCAAGCTGTGTCAATTGCTTGCACGCTCCAGAAATATTTCCCTCGGGGCAAGTTTTTGAGTTGCCATCGGGTGTTTTGATTGACATTCCCCAACCCCACGAGTTGCCGAGTTCCATCGTTCAAAGACATCGGGGAAAGAATCTCTGCGCCCCCTTGCTTAGTGCCAACTCGAAGGTTGTAGCTTAAACCATTAGGAGGAGTTTGAGCATCACTCGCTTTATTCCAGTTGAAGGTAACTTCTGGGCCCGAAGCTGCAGCCGTCAGCCCTGTGGGTGCGGTGGGAGGAGTGTTCGCTTTAGGAGTGTTGTTGCGGAAGATTTTGGTAGAGAAGACATCTCCTGCTGGGTTGTTGAGTTCCTTTATTGAATTACTAGCGACCAGGATATCCAATTTTCCATCCTTGTCGTAGTCTCCCCAAGCTGCATTGGAATAAGCTTGACCACCAGGAGGCGATACGACACTGCCGATTTCTACGCCACTGTCGATAAAGCTATTTTGACCAGTAAAGCTATTTGGGTCAATAAAGCCATTTGGGTCATTTGGGTTAAAAGGTCTGCCTGTGTTGTTGCGATAGACTTTGGTGACTACTTTTTGTGAACTTCCCGCATCTAGCTGAGTCAAAACACTGACATTGACTAGGATATCCAGTTTGCCGTCATTGTCGTAGTCTCCCCAAGGATTTTGAGATAGAGAATTAACCCGACCAGGTATTTTTACACCTATGTCATCAAATCTGTTTGGCTCCCTGGTACTGGTTGCGTTGCAGAAGACTTTGGTGATGGACTGCGATTGCTGGAATGAACTATCGGAACCACTGACTAGGATATCCAGTTTGCCATCATTGTCGTAGTCTCCCCAAGCGATTTGATCAACGTTACTAAAACCAGGAAATATTACGCCAGTGTCTGTAAAACCATTAAAAAAACCATTAAAAACGGAATTGGAATTGCCCGAGTTGCGGTAGAGTTTGGCAGTTGTTCTGCCGCTGGAATCCGGCACATTGAGCAGAACATCAAGTTTACCGTCGTTGTCATAGTCGCCCCAAGCAGCGAAACCTCTACTGGATGGTAGTCCAGTCGTGCTCTGTTGCTCAAAGCTAAAGTTGTCTTGACCGTTGACAGAGCCGGAGTTGCGATAGAGCTTGTTATTATCATCCCGCCAACTATCGTTGGCTGTTTGCAAGATATCCAGACGACCATCATTGTTATAATCTGCCGAAGTCACGTAGGAACGGAACCCGTAAACATCAGGTAGCGTTGCTCTCTTGGCAAAGTTGTTGCTGTAGATGTCTCTGCTTTCATTGTTGCTGCCACGATTCTGGCCGACCGAGAAATCCAGGCGCCCATCATTGTTGTAATCTCCCCATGCTGAGAAATCACCTGACAAGTCTATTCGATTACTTTCGCTAAAGCCATATTCGCTAGACCTTTGATTGTTGTTATCGAGGAGTTCGGTGTTTTTGTAGATTTGGTTGTTTCCGAGGATATCCAGTTTGCCGTCATTGTTATAGTCTCCCCAGATAGCTGAGTACAAGCGCTTCGGAGAAATCGGAACGTTCGTGTCGATGAACCGTGACTCAGCATCCAAAATTTCCACGGTGGCAAAGCTTGGAGTGCCAATACTGGCATTAAAAGCATTATTAGCGATCCGAAACGCGATTTCTTCTGTTCCCTCAGCTATACCATCCGGTAAGATGTCAATTGTGAAAGTTTTGCTATTTTCGCCTGGGTTAAAGATGAGAAAAGGAGGGGTATTGGGGATGGAGGAAAAGTTCCAATCTGTTCTGAAAGTCGCTGAACCTGTAGGAGGTTCTAAGAACACCGTGGAACTGCTGTTTAGATCCCCTAGAGTTCCAGTGCGAGTGAGAGTAATTTGTGCCTGAACAATTCCTGTGAAACTTTCATTGACTTTGTAAGTAGCTTGGGAAAAACTTACCGTGGGAATACCCAAAGGCCGATCGCCAGTTATCGGTAATCCCAAGATAGTTTCATTAGATCTCGGTATGACGATCGGTCTGTTTGTGCCACCTGTTCCTGTAGTGACTGGCGGATTGACGACTACTGGATCGACCACGACTACTGGATCGACGACTACTGGTGGCTTTGGCTCGACGACGACTACTGGATCGACGACTACTGGTGGCTTTGGCTCGACGACGACTACTGGATCGACGACTACTGGTGGCTTTGGCTCGACGACGACTATCGGATCGACGACTACTGGTGGCTTTGGTGCAATGTCGTTATCCGTAATCGCCACAACCACCCCACCAACCACAATCCCGTTATACTTAACATCACCGCTAGTCACACTGTGAGTGATATTCCCGCTGTGCGCCCCTTCCACGATCGCATCATCAACAGCTTTCACCGTAACTGGTTGAGATACATTCCAATTAACGGATGTGAAAGTGATAGGCGCGATCGGCTCAATCTGACTACCTGTGGTGAGAGTGAGAGTGACAGGGGCGATCGGCTGCGATTTCAGCACCGCAGTGTAACTGCCATTAGCCCCGCCTTCTGTAGCAGTTGTTTCGGCAACACTAATAGAAACACCAGCCGTATCATTGTCCTTATTGGTAATACCAACATCCGATACATCTTTGTTGCTGTAATTCGGATCTGTACTAACAGTAGCCGCCGTGATAACTTTGTAGTCAATATCGCCGTCAACAATACTATCGTCTACCCCAGTTACTGTCACCGGTTGCGCTGTATCCCAGTTAGCCGGAGTGAAAGTTAAACTATTAGTCGAAACACTTCCCTCTGCCACATTAGAACTGTTCAAACCAATAATTACATTAGCCGTTGGTTTAGTATTCAGCACCACCGAAAAGTTAGCCTTGCTGCCATCTTCGCCCGTAGTTAATCCCGCCGTCGGATTCACCGTAATTCCCGGAGTTTCATTGTCACTGTTGGTGACGGTGACATCATCAGGCTTGAGATTGTTGTAATTAAGATCGGTGCTGACAGCCGCCGCCGTGATAATTTTGTAAACTACATTTCCATCAGCTACCAAATCGTCAACGCCAGTCACCGTTACTGTTTGCGGTTGATTGTAGTTGGCGGGAGTGAAAGTTAAGCTATTAGTCGAAACAGTTCCTTCGGCAACATTGGAACTGCTTAAGCCGAAAGTAACGTTAGCACTCGGTTGAGAATTGAGTTTGACTGTGAAAGTAGCTTTACCGCCGAGTTCAGTCGTAGTTAATCCGGTAATTGGATTAACAGTAACGCCAACTTTGTCATCATTAATAATAGTAGTGGTAGCGCTAGTAGTGGTAATTGTTGGTGTTACGCCCGGGCCTGCGGGACTTGATAGAGTGACGATAATTGTTTCGTCGGGTTCAACGATGGTGTCGCCTAACACATCGAGAGTAATAGTTTTCGATGTTTCACCGGCTGTAAAATTAATCGTGCCTGCGATACCCGTTGCCGCAGAAGTGCCACCGATATTGTTGTAGTCGCTGACGTTGGTAGCAGTTCCGGCGATCGTATAATTGACGCTACTTGCCCCGCCAGTGCTACCGCTGCGAGTCACAGTGAAAGTCAGAGGTTTTGTGCCGCTATCGCCTTCGGGAATGCTCGCAATACCCGCAGCAACCGCATAGGAAACAGTACCGTTAGCTGCAATAGTTAGTGTGGTTTGTTTGGTTGTACCCGCAACGCCTCCGGTAATTGTGCCAAAGTTGAGAATTGCGGTTTCGGCGTTTTCTGCGATGTTGTCGGGTTTGATCGTAAGTGCAATATTCTTGGTGAGTGCCGCACCTGTTGCACCTGCGGGGAATGTAATCGAGGTAGGGGCAATAGTGTAGTCAGAATTTTGGGTGGCTGTGCTGCTGGGGTTAATTGCAATTGGTACAGTTACATCGCCCAAGGGAGTGCCGCCACTGATGGTGACGGGAATATTAACTACTGTGTCTGTTGTTCCTTCTGTACCGCTGTAAGTTGCCGCACCGAAATTAACTGTGTTTGGTGTATTTAGCAGGATTGAAACATTGTTAGAACCTCCGTTTGTTACCATTACTGCCAAGTCGGGTAGGGAATCGTTGTTAAAATCGTTTACTGTTACCCTCCCAGGGTTTTGCCCTATCAATGCAAAGTCGATCGGCGAACTAAATCCTCCAGTGCCATTTCCCAGTAAAATTGATAGGTTGGTAGCGCCAGAGTTCGATACGGCTAAATCGAGTTTGCCGTCGCCGTTTAAATCTGCCGCTGTGACGGAATTGGACTTTGTTCCGGCTGTGAAATTAGTGGTGGTACTAAAACCTCCAGTGCCATTCCCTAAGAGAATTGAGACGTTGTTAGAACCGTTGTTGGCTGTTGCTATATCGAGGTTGCCATCTACGTTAAAGTCGGCCACAATAATGGAATTGGGAAATTGCCCCGTACTAAAGTTAGTGGCGCTACTAAAACCGCCAGTGCCATTTCCTAAGAGAATTGAGACATTATTAGAAAGACTGTTCCCGACTGCTAAGTCAAGAAAGTTATCGGCGTTAAAGTTTCCCACAGCAACTGAAGCGGGAATTCCTCCGACACCGAAGCTGGTGGCAGGGGCAAAGCCACCAGTGCCATTCCCTAACAAAATTGAGACGCTTCCACCACCTTGAGGGTTACCATTTACCACAGCCAAATCGGGGAAGGTGTCGGCATTAAAGTTACCAATAGCAATAGATAGGGGAGTGTTCCCTACATTTGAGTTTATGGGCGCACCAAAGCCACCAGTGCCGTTTCCCTGCCTAATTGAGACAGTGCCAGAAAAGACTGGATTTGCTGTTGCTAAGTCTAATATTGTGTCGGCATTAAAGTTGCCAAGTCTTGACGGGCCTCCGCTAAAGCTGATGGGCTGTTTAAAACTGCCATTTCCATTGGCTAAGAAAACTCCGCCACCTACTACTAAGTCGAAGATACCGTCACCGTTATAATCTACTGAAGGAACAAACGGATCTGATGTCATTGGAAAATTAGTCGCATTACCAAAACTGGATAGGATATGACTGTAATTTGCGATCGCATCTTCCCGAAATACCAGCGGTGTGTTAATTTCTCCGGTTGTTGCTTCGAGTTCCCAGTCGCCGCCTTTTGCCGCGCTTCCCGTGAGGTTTTTGGAAGCTGCAACATTGGTATTTGTGAGTTGGGCGATGCGCTGGATGAATGCGAAACCATCTATTTCTAAATCTACATCTAAATCTCTCGCTTGTTCCCCGGTACCGCCGGGGAATGAATTCCCCGTCTCATAGCGCAAGTCATCTAAAGATGACTGAATAAATGAATTATTCCCAGTCGGTTTCAACCGACTTTCGCTATGAGACGGGGATTTAAATCCCCGGCGGACTTTCGGACAAACGCGAGGCCCAGATGCCACATTGCAACCGTAAATCAGAATATCCGCACTGTCTGTAAAAGCACTCCGCCACTGCTGCAATTGTTCCGAATAAGCTTCCAAATTATCTGCATTCAAGCTACCATCGCCCACTTGCAGGCTACCCGGAGCACCGTGAGAAACGATGTGAATGCTGTCAATATTGGTACGAAGGGCTAAGATTTGAGTAATTTGTGCGATCGCATCTTCATTCCCATCTAACACCACAACTTCCGTACCGGGTGTTACCCCAGCCACCAAACTTTGATAATTTGGTACTTGAGTGTCGATAAAGGCGATCGCCCTTACAGAAACTGGAAAATTTAAATTTGACATAATACACCTATTTGGGGTTAAAAAAAGACAACAATTCCCCTGTTTCGTAACTTGCGTGCGAAACTGTCTATCAATTTTGATTTACACAGACACGGGATTTCTGCGTAAAAATTCGGTTATTTCTCATCTGTTGTAGCTACCATAACAGTTTTTTTATCCGAGCTATATAAAGTTTTCTTTAAAAAGATCTGGTTAATTAAACTACCGATAAAGAGCGACAAAATACTTAAGTACAATTACTGCGATGAATGCGAGCTGCATACACCACAAATATTTTTGAAACATAAGTGCTATTGTACTGAGAATTTAAACGTGGTAATTAATACATAAGTTAGGTAAGTAAAGTTATGTGCAATGAAAAAACAGGTTCGTAGTGAGGACTTCAGTCCGCACCCATTCCGAGGACTCGCATTCCTCACTACAAACCAATGTGATTACCGCAAACCCGAATCAATCTCCGCCAAAATCGCCTCAGCATCCCCGCACAAAGCATCGTGACAGCAACCGTTACTCGCCAACAACCCCCCCCACTGACTGACATCTCCCCGGTTATATTGCAAAGCAGAACCATCAAAACGAGTAAATCGCCCGCCCGCCTCCGTCAAAATCAATTCCGGCGCCGCCAAATCCCAATCCTTCGGCGCCGACTTCCCCGAAAGAGCAATATAAACATCAGCTTTTTGTTCAACAATCGTCGCAATCTTGCAGCCGATGCTACCCACAGCCAGTTGATTTTGGCAGGGAAACTTGTGTAATAGTCGATTTAGCCGATCGTCCCTGTGACTGCGACTGGTTACTATAGATAAATCTGCCACTATATTTCGCGCAGAAACCTGCAATTTCACCGCACAACCCCCGCGACTTTCCCCAAAAGCACCAGCATCGCGGATGGCATAATAAATCTTTTGCTTGGACGGCCAAGCCACAACCGCTAATATCGGTTTTCCCTCAAAAGCTAAAGCAATATGAACCGCAAATTCACCAGTCTTGTCAATAAAATCGCGCGTTCCATCCAAAGGGTCAATAATCCAAACCCAAGATTGAGGTAAAGGAACTTTGCCACAACTTTCTAAATAAGATTTGTAAGTTTCTTCGCTCAGGTAGCCAAATTCTGCATTCCCTAAAACCGACTGCAATTCATCGAGAATGTAAGAATTGACAGCGACATCAGCGGCGGTAACTGGGCCGTCTTTTTGTTCTTGAATGTCCAGGTTGGGAGTATTAGCATCAGGGCGATAATAGGATTGTAAAATATCTGCGGCACCCCAAGCGGCGGCCTGGGCAATTTCGCTTAATTGTTCGAGATTTTTCATGTTTGATTGATTAAAGTAGGGTGCCTCAGATTAGAACTCTTGCTCTCGTCAAATTTACCCCCCGCAAGTCCCCCCTCCCGGAGGGGGAAACAAGAATAATCTTACCCCCTCCCCTTACCAAGGGGAGGGTTGGGGTGGGGTGCTTTGTATTTTTGCAAGAGATCTATTGCATCTACTTGATGATAATCGAAAAAACCCCGACTGACGCAACCTACGACTTAGTCTCAACTCCAGTTATATTTGGGTACTAGCTAACAAAAACTACATTTACTAAATGTAGCACTATTTTATGAAACTAGGATAAGGACAATAAATCTCAGGAGTGGCTAGAAATTGTGTCACCATCTGTACTTGTTTAAGCACCGGAGAAGCCAAACTCAAATCAACAGCAACCGGGCCGCACGGAACTAAGATATTATTATCGTGGGCGTAGATAATTCCAAAATAAGATCGCACACCTAAATTTTTAGACACAGCTACTTGAGCTGCAATTGGATAGCCATTGTGAGTCGCAACTTTGATACCATACAAATAATTCTTGCTTTCTCGCACAGAAAAGCCAAAACCTTTCAAAATAGCAGCAGCAGAAGTTGCTGTTGGATCTTGGGAAAATGAAAGCGATCCGAAAGAGTTGGTAAATCCCGTTGCTTCGTAATATTGCGCCGTTTGGTGTTTGTTCAAATAGCTAATATATTGTGTGGCTTCACTTTCTTTAGCTTTACCGATTAACCTGAAGAAGGTAGGGAGGGCGATCGCAGATAAAATCCCAATAATAAAAATGACAACCAGCAACTCAATTAAAGTGAAGCCCTGGGAAGCGTTGGTACATCCTGCACCCATGCATAGCTTGTACCGCAGGGAATCGCACTTCTGGTAACTGATATACAATCCGGTATTTAAGTATATTCTTTGCCTTTGTAGAAGTGACTTGCCCTCGCCTGCAAAACGGAGTTTTAAAAGCGATGTGTGGATATGTTGCACAAAATTGCAGACAAATGCCGACATAATTAACACCTCAAACAAAAACTAAATTTACTCAATATACCGCTAACAATTCCCTTGAAAATCTCCCCATTTCTTGGGATACTCAGATTGATTCTGGCAAATAGCAGGCAACCAACTAGCACCGGGAAATTGCTTATCCCATTTTTGTTTCAACTTTTCTCGCGCCGATCGCACAGAAACATACAAAGAATCGCCACCAGCAAAAGCTTTCAGAAAATGCCTCAAAAACTCCTGGGCGATCGCATCTAGCACAGGTTCCCGCATCACGATAATTTGAGGGATATCTAAATCAGCTAACTGTTTCCCCAATCCCAAGCCATCGCAAGAATTAAAAATTGCTATCTCCAAACCACGTTCAATGGCTATTTTCAAGGAAATTCTGAGTTCTTCGACAGTTAACTTATCTGTTTTATTAATATAAATTGCCCCAGTGCTGCCATCTACTTCGCTGTAACTGTGACCGGAAAAACAGAGAATGTCCCAGCCTATTTTATCTCTGAGACATTCCTCACATTCCTCGCGAGTTGGTTTGAGCAAAAACATGATTTCTGTGTCTGACAAATTCTCTAACACCTGTTTGTCTTCATCGATATTAATTCCTGTATCGTCACCCAAAATTGCTAAGATTCTCACTTTACTTCTTGGTAGGACTAATTTCTTTACCCTATTAGATACTGTGCGACTTAAAGCGACTTCTGCTTGTTGGCAATAAACTTCAAAAAACTTCCACCGATGCCAGGGAAGTTTTCGCAGGAAGGCATCTTCAGTTTGCACAATCACCCGCACCTCATCATCAAAGTTTAAATTGTCGTGCAATTTTTGCTCGATCGGGTTAAACGGTGCTGAATTCAGCCAATTATTTACTTCCGCTTCCACATCCTCAGCTAACGTTGTTAGCTTCTTTATAGAAAAGTTAGTGACTTGACCTTCTTTGCCTTTGATCCGGCTGTTCTGGTTTTTAATGTTATACATTTCTTCCCACTGTTGATAGCGTTTTAAAATTTTGGCTTGTGGTGGCAAATTGCCTTCTATTTGGATTGGCAAACGGTGTCCGTCACAGTAAATATCAGCGCTGACGGCAAAGCCTTGGTTCAAGTCACCACGATCTAAGTTTAAGACAACTACCTGTTCTGAAAGTGGTTTTACTATCTTCTCTACTACTGATAGCAAGTATCTTTGCTGTTCTGGGAACTCTTGAATTATTGGATTTTTTACTCTTGCTAATTCTAGCATTTTTTGGTAGAAACCATTGAAATCAGTCTCAATCTTCTCTTTGTCTGTATCAGGAGGTACGCTAACCTTGATGACAACAACGCCATTGCCTTTATTTTCAATACTCTGAATTTTTAGTTCTGTACCTTTGAGATCGTCCTGAACTTTTTGGAAAGATTGGTAGAAGGCTTTCCAATCAACACCGTTACGGAAAATTAAGTCAACTGTATTGACTACCTCTTGAAAAAAACTGGTAAATTCTCCGATCTCAAATTGAGATTTTTCACTGTGGGGACGGCGTTCGCGATCGTCAGTGCCAGGTTTCGGTTCTTCTAGCAAGTAAACCCACCGACAATCTACCCATTCTAGTTTCGTAGTGCTGTCAATATTCCAGGTTCCTAAACCGCAAGCACCAGTCATTCTCGCATTACTGAAATCAGTGCCGATCGCCTGAACTTGACTAAAAATTGCATACTCTAAATTAGCAGCTTCTAAAGTCGCTTGACTGAGGTCTGCTGTTTGAAGTTTGGCGTAGCCGAGGTCTACACCTATCAAGTTTGCTCCTTTCAAATCCATGCCTTGATATGATTTATTATAGCCGTTGCCGGTCACTAGCAAATCTCGAACTGCGGGATCAATTAATATTGTCTCGCCGACTCTTGCCCACTCAATTCTTGAGCTTTTGTGCCACATTGTACGATAAATATTAGCACATCTAAAATCAGTGTTTTTGAGAAGAGCGTAACTAAAATTAATATTGGCTAAATTAGCACCCCGAAAGCTGGTACCGCCTGCCGCTGCAATCGCATTAGCTAATTGGTGAATTACGGCATATTTATCATCTTCAGCTAAAACTCTGTTGCCAATATAAGTTCCCAATGAGACCAAAGCTACAGCTAAAATTACCGCTATAATGATAATCGCAATAACTATAGGTGGATTGGAAAAATTTGCGACACATTGGTCTAAAAAATCATAACATTTATTGTTCGTGTTGTCAGCTAATCTAGTATTAATTAACACAGATGCTTTTAAATACCGGGTTGAATTATTGATAATAATTCCGGTGGCGATCGCACTTATTGCCAGAGCTTCAAATACAGCTAAAACTGCCACTATTCTGCCCAATACAACCTCAGCCAAAGCCACAGCTAAAGGCAAAGTTACAACTGCGATCGTAGTCGCAGCCACAGCCCCGATCAAACTTACAATTAAAAACGGAATATCGTTGGTATTCGGTTCACCAGCCAACGCCCCAGTTAAGCTCCCAGGTCTAAAACCTCTCAGCCAAGCCAGTATCGGGTGTTTATCGTTCGAGATCGCACTTAAAACAGCAATGCAAGGTACAAAGATTGCAGCCGCCATAGCTAAAGACCCCAAAGCTTTTTGTATTCCTTGGCGAATCGTGAGAGCCAAAAGAACAGTATTCAGTAATAAGATGATTGCTGTTACAATCAAACTGGAGTACCCAATATTTTTGGCAAATAGAGATCTGAATGTCTGACTGATAGCAGTTACAGCAGCCGTTCCTGACATTGCTGATATCAGTGCTACAATTATGAATATTTTGATTTGCGATCGCACTGTTAATCCGCAGCGAGCGTGACTGAAGTTAGCACCATCGAGAGTTGCTCCGCTAAAATCTGCACCTCGGATATCTGCATAAGAGAAATCAGTATTAGTCAGATCTTGACCTTTGAAAGAACGACCTTGGAGATTTTGACCGCGCAAGTTTTGAAAGGTTAATGATGACATAAAATCCAAGTGAAATTTTCAATAGGTTAGCAGTCAATACTTGAGTTGTTGCTTTCGTTCCCAGGTGCTAGCTGGGAATGACAAATGCGTGGCAGATTACCAATGAAAATGTTTCGTCACGCTAGCTCCTCCGAGTGCCACAGTAACGCCAAATAATTCTCTTAATTCAGAACTAAATTCCAACTGAATAAAGTTGTCATCATCTCTGGATGTTGCCTCAAGAACTACCTCTTCTGACTCATCCATCACTATCAATTTTAACCCTTCTGGCAAACAAGTTTGATTTCCCATCGGATACACTTGCACTTGGATATCCACTTCGGAACCTGGTTCTGGTGCCAGCATGACTGCAAGTGTTACAGACTGTTGTGCTAGCTGCATTCCCAAATCAATTTTATAACCTCTCTCGATAGGTAATGCGTTCGTACTTCTAAAATGCCACTCCAGTTGTTCGGGATTTAATAGCTCATCAATTACTTGCCATCCCGCATCAAAAACATCCTCAAACCAGTTCATTAAATTAACTGGTTTCAGTTGTTGAATTCGATTCATGTAGGCAAGAAAATATTCTAGGGATTGCAGTTGAGTGAGCGGTACTTCTCTCATTGCAGAAGTTTTAGTAAATCCTAGTAGCGTTGCTTCTTTCAAAGATTGATTTAATTGTACAGCAACGTAACCGATGCGATTTTCCCAAGCATCGGAGGGAATGTTACAAGTTTGGGAATCGGGCAATACGGGACGACATTCAATTTTGCCAACGCCGACGATATCTAAATCGGCGACATCTACAAATTTGAGCATGAGTGAATCGCGACTTTCGCTATGAGCCAAGTTAGTTTCAAATCCCATGCAGCGTAGGTAAGAATCTACTGCATACACTGCTAGGGTATTGAGATAAACTTGTTTGAATTTTGTCGGCAGGGATTTTTGAGCGCACTGTTGAGCGATGTCATGGGCTTCAAAGGATAGCGGTACGGTGAAAGTTATTGGTTCGATCATTTTACTCATCATTAGTTTCTGTGGTTGTCGCTTAATTGCTACTGTAATTTATTACGAAAATCATCACCAAATCTCCGCAGGTTTCGATTAAAAAAACTGTCAATACCTGAAATAGAAACTCCAAACCTTTGAGACATACTATCCAATGTTTCACCATCCAATTTAGCTAAAGCTATAACTTGCCAAGAAATATCCGGGCGACATCTAAGTGACACTCTTCTAAAATGGCCATCTGGATCTTCTTCGATCAATTCACGCAGCATTGTAGCCTCTTCGGACAATGGTGATTGTGGTGACTGGTAATTATCTAGGTCGTTTAAGGAAGGTAGTTCGCGTGTTCTATTTTTTTCTTTCATATATCGCTTAACAGCATCTTTGAATCTCAACTTCAATATGTGATTGACCGGGGCCATCAGTGGTCTTTCTGGATCGTATTTGTCAATTTTTAGACAAATATACTCAATTGTTTTTAGAAGTGCTTCGTTATAAAGGTCTTCGTAAATATTAGGAGACCATGACCTTTTTTGGGGATAAGCAAGCTTGCCCGATAGCCAAATTGCGTTTCTCAGTTTGGTTAATGCTTTCTGTCGCTCAAGGCTAAGGGCTGGGTGCTGTTGAGCTTCGACGGCTAGCTGTTTGAGTTGTAAATCAATTTCGTCCTCCATCTCAATCTCCTCACTCCTCTGGGATTTTTGTGCAGTCTTGGGGCATTTCTATGTTGTTTTTCGGTAGAGTCGCAATTTTTTACGCATTTGTGGGGAGATTGTTACAAAACTTTACATTTGAGGGTTTGGGAAAAAAAGTTTTGAGATTTGCGTAAAAAGTTTGAGGTGGTTTCGTAATTAGGGTTGAGGGGGCGATCGCACTTTCGTGTGAAAAAGCAGTTTTGAGATTTGCGTAAAAACTTGGGGCTGCTTCCGTAATTAGAGTAGAGAAGCCAATTCAACGTTTGGGCGATCGTTTGATTTCATTATATCAATTTTCATTTAATCCAAGATTAGGAGTATAATCTCAATGACAACTATCAATCAAGGTCAAACTAATGTTCTGCTGAAAGATGTTCTAATCGCCGACACTTTGCCGGGAAGTGCTGCCAACAATTCTATCCTCAACCCTTTAAGCAACAGCAACAAGCAAAATATCGGCGAAGGTTCCTTGATGCTTGACAGCAACAATAAAATAGCGATCGAACCCGATAAACCATTAGTTACGACTAATTTACTGAAATCAAAAGATGCTGCTTCCGAGTCAATCAGCAACAAATCCGATGATTCATTAATTGTTCCAAATCCTCTCAATAGCAGCTTAAGCAGGTCAGTTAGTGGCAATACGAGTCGCGGCGACGCCCTATCCGGTTCCCAGTCAGCCATAGATGCCAAGGATACCCTGACTGGAAGCAGCAAAGATGCACCGTTAATTGCCATCAAAGCTGACAGTCTGACAACAACTGACTCTTTGACTAACAATCAGAGTGCCAAGGAAATATCCCCTGATAAAAAAATCGATGCGTTAGCAGAAAAAGAAAATAAATCGGAAACACTGGCCACTGACAGTAACCTGATTTCACAAGCAAAAGAATCCATAATTCAAGCAGCAACTACTGATAAAGTGACGGCGGAGAAACCAGTCGCTAGTGTCGATGAAGCGGGCAAAGATAGCAACAAACAAAACTCGACAACTACTACTCAAACTGTTGAGACTTCAAAATCACCAGCCACAATTCAAGCAGCGACTACTACTGATAAATTGACGGCGGAGAAACCAGTCGCTACTATCGATGAAGTTGGCAAAGATAGCAACAAACAAAACTCGACAACTACTACTCAAACTGTTGAGACTTCAAAATCACCAGCCATAATTCAAGCAGCGACTACTGATAAAGTGACGGCGGATAAATCAGTCGCTACTATCGATGAAGCTGGCAAAGATAGCAACAAACAAAACTCGACAACTACTAGCGGAGACAAGGACAAAAAAGTTGCGGATAACAGTCAAGCTGTTGCAGTTGAAACCCCTAAAGAACTCAGCAAAACTACTCCTAAATCTGAGATTGTCGCCGATAATTCGTTTACATCTGGGAAATTTGTTGTTGACTCTAGCGGCCAAGTTGGTATCGATTTCTTGTTTGACGGCGGACTGTATAAGGGTCAATTAGCTATCGTCAGTCTAAAAGGGATGGAGAAGTTTGTACCTGGTTCAGCAGAATTTATCAAGGAAGTGGCTTCAAGGGCATTAAGCAATTCTGTAAAAGGTCATGTAGTCATTAATGATTTGAGCGAAGGTGCAAAATTTACGGGTAATTTACCTGAAGGGAATTATAACGAAGGAACTTATTTGGGAGTCAAGAGTTTTGCAATGACTTCGGGGGATGAGTTTGGCGTTATGTTGGTGCCAAATGGAACTGTGCAAGAGGTTCTGAATAATCCTGTTGTTGGAGGGGATAAACGTCCTTTATTTTCAATGGTGACGGCGAATCCTGCTGAGGGATTTCATGTCGGGCAAATTGCTGATGTGACTGGTAGTGGCAAGACTTTTGCAATGGAGGATATGCGGGTTGATTTAGGGAGCGATCGCGATTACAATGATGTGATATTTCAGGTGCGGGGTGCGACGGGTACTGCGGTGAATTTGGATTCTGTGATTAATCCTGAAAAAGATTGGCGTAAAGCTGATATTGGTAAGGCTTTGATTGCTTATGCTAAACCCTATGTTGAACCGAAGGTAGAGCCTGCTAAAGAGGATGAAAAACCTGCCAAAAATACTGATTCTGGTTCGGTTTTAGATGTTCCGATTTCAGATAACGCAAGTGTTTCAAAAGAGAAAGTAATTTCTCCAACTAATACTGAGTCTCTCTCGAAAACGGAGGTTGTTACTTCAGATACAACTGTAACGCCAGCAGTGAAGACTGAAGATGACGAACCTGCGATCGCCAATTCGATCGCTACTCCTACCAAGGATCTGCCGGTTTCAGACAAGGCTGTCGTGTCTGAGGTGAAGGCTGAAGATTCGATCGATACTTCTACCAAGGATTTGCCGGTTTCAGACAAGGCTGTCGTGT
>NZ_JAEQCX010000048.1:0-36927 GCF_020738035.1 Microcoleus sp. PH2017_28_MFU_U_A | reverse complement strand
GTCGTGTCTGAGGTGAAGGCTGAAGATTCGATCGATACTTCTACCAAGGATTTGCCGGTTTCAGACAAGGCTGTCGTGTCTGAGGTGAAGGCTGAAGATGAGAAATTGGCGATCGTACTGACTTCCACTCCGAATGAGTCTGTCAAAACCGATTCGGTGACTTCATCTCCAACAGTCATCGATCCGTTGACAATAAAAGAAGAAAAAGAGGCGATCGCAACCCCTATTTCTACTACCACAAAAGATGCACCAGCTTCAGATAAAACTGTAACGAAATCAGTTGAAATCGAATCTCAAGCAATTGCACCTCAACCTGCGCCTAAAAACATTTCAACCGTTGAGACAGAAACCAAGATAAATCAACCACAACCTGCTGTTACTCTCAGCCCTAAAACCGATGAACAACCAGCAATTTCTACTCAAGCATCTGGTAAAATTTTTCAGCCGATAGTCCACGAAAGCAAGCCAAATATTTATCCTCAAGAACTTTCGACTGTCAATCAATCAATTGCGACAGATAGCAAGCCAGTAACGGCAATACCAGAATTAGCTAAACCAGCAATTTCTACCAACAGCCAGCCAGCAATTTCTATTCAAGAAGTTGCTCCGATAACTCAACCTGTCGCACCAAATGCAACCAGCATAATAGCCACAAATAGTCAAGAAAAAACCAATACAGAACCCACAAATTATGCACAGAATATCGGCTCGAATCCAGTCACAACGACTACCTCATTCCCTTTTTCAAAAGCATCTCAACCCTTAGTCGGTATTATTAGTACAGGATTTAATGCCAATAATTTCGACATAGACTACAGCCGCATTACTCTCGGAAAAGACCGCATTGCTAATGATGATAATCCCTTAATTCAATCCGGTGAAGGCAGCGAACAAGGAACTCATGTTTTAGGCTTAATTGCCGCCACTCAAAATAATAGCAAAGGCATCGACGGCATTAACAATGAAGCACCGATTTGGTTAGGTAGGGCTAGTGGCAATAACAGTTGGGCAGAATCCTTAATTGAATTTGTCGATAACGCCAAAAAATCCGATCGACTCAATGCAGTTGTTAACATTAGTTTTGAACTAACTCAAGTTGATGTTAGCGGCAAAATAGTTTCTCGCTACGAACTGACAGAAGCCGAAGAAAATGCCCTAGAATACGCTCGCAAAAATCACATCGTTGTTGTCGTTCCTGCTGGCAATAATCCCCAAGAAATATCAGCTTTAGGCAAAGCATCCCTTCAGTTTGACAATATCATCAGCGTCGGTGCATCATCGGGTGGTCAAGTGACAGATTATTCGGGAAATGGCAAAGGTTTAGATATTTTAACAGAAGGAGGAACGCTGAACAATCCCGTGCGATCGCCCTGGATGCTTCTCCAAGCTATCGAAAGGGCGTGAAGCGCAGGTATCCCGAGCGTGAATCGCCCTTATTGAGGTGAAAAGTGCGATGTGCATCAATGCCCAAGAAACCGGGTTTTTCATAATCTGAGGGCTGTGGCGAAATATTGTCGTCAAAAACCCGGTTTCTGGCTTCTCCCTGAATTTCTTACTTCCGCAGCACCGAAGTGATAATCACTGTAATAGTGGCACTAGCAATTAAAGTGAAAGCAAGTTGTACTACCCACTGAGTTGCTTACTGGTAGTTAGAAAAGCGATCGTTAAATTTCTCGGAATCCCTCGATAGCTTATCTACATCTGTCGATAGCTTGTCCAGTTTCTCAATTACATCTACCAAGGTTGGTTCCTTTTTGGATGTAGTGGTCATTTGGTTTATTTTAATTCGATAATTATATTGTAATATATTATATTGTGTGTTTTGTCGCCTTTTAAATTATTCATTTGTTGTAAATTCTGAGTTATGTTAGAATTAAGATTCAACTGAATAATGGGAGAAAACTTTTATGACAGCGATGACAGTCAAAGATTTAAACCAAGTTCAGACCCTTTTTTCCGAAGCGGGTTTAGATTACACAATTGAACTAGAAGACGGGAAAATTTCAGTTATGGGCCCATCAGACATTGTATCCAGTGAAATCAGTAGCCGTCTCATCGCCTTTCTCTTCGCTTGGATAAATCCACGCCGCTTGGGGAGAGTGTTTGACTCCGCAGGCGGTTTCATCATGCCGAATACCAACGTCAAAGCGCCAGATGTTTCGTTTGTGCGGGCGGCCCGCTTGCGCCAAAGTCCGCGTTATTTTGGTGAACTTGTTCCCGATTTGGTGGTTGAGATTAAATCTCAAAGCGATCGCATTAAGGCTATAGAAACTAAGGTTTTGAAGTTTATAGAGCTGGGTGCGGTTGTCGGCATCCTGATCGATCCTGATGAGGAAACAGTGGCAATTTATCGATCGACTGGTGAACCGACTATTTTAGCAAATGGCGATATTTTAACAGTACCAGAGCTTTTTCCCGGTTGGGAATTGCCCGTTTCGGAATTATGGCCTCCCATTTTTACAGAGGAAGAAACACAATCCTGATGCGTTTAAGTTTGAGATTGTTGTTGCAGAAAATAGCCGACTAGATAAAGTGAACCGCACAGGATTGTGAGGTTTTCGTCGGTAACAGCCGCATCTAAAGCTGTTGTTAAGTCGGGAAAAGCTTGAGTGAGAGTTAATTCAGGGCAGATATTTTCAGCAATGGCGGCTAATTCTGTGGGGGATGCTGAGTTTTGATCGGGTACGGGAACGAGATAAAGCCGATCGCCCTTTTTGAGTAATGCTTGTAAAATATCATCGCAGTCTTTCGTCGCGAGAATCCCGATTACCCAGTTAATCGGCGACGGGGAAGCGGTAAGATTGTCTACATATTCGCGCAGGGCGATCGCAGCAGCAGGGTTGTGCGCGCCGTCAATCAGGATGTTGCGGTTGTTCCAAGTTACCTGCTGAAGTCTACCCGGCCATTGGGTTTGGGCGATTCCTTGTGCGATCGCACTTTGGGAGATTTGCCATCCTAGGTTTTGCAGAGTGTGGAGAGTTGCAAGTGCGATCGCCGAATTCATTAATTGAACTTGTCCCAGCAATGGCAATTTATATCTTATTTTAACACCAGAAAAATCAGAATTAACGCCGATTTCTGGACTTGGATAATATTCTGCAAATCCGTCTTTTAAATCCACCGCAGGTTTTACCCAAACAGCCGGACAACCTAATTCTTGAATGCGTTTTTCTACTACTAATCTAGCAGATTCCGGCAACTCTCCGACAACTACCGGACACTTTGATTTAATAATTCCCGCTTTTTCCCCAGCAATATCAGCGACAGTCGGGCCGAGGATTTGCCAGTGTTCGAGACTGATAGAAGTAATCACACTCACAAGCGGAGTTTCGCAAACATTAGTCGCGTCTAATCTACCGCCCAATCCGGTTTCAATCACTGCAATATCTGCTTTTTGTTCGGCGAAATACAGCCAAGCTGCGGCGGTGATGATTTCAAATTGAGTCGGAGTTTCCGTATTACCTTCAGCAGCGCGGACAACTTTTTCTAAACAGTCTTGCAATGCTATTGGAGAAATTGGTTTTTGGTTGATACAAATTCTTTCTGTCCAATCGATTAAGTGCGGCGATGTGTAGCGCCCGACTCGATAACCTGCCGCCGTGAGTACGGATGAGAGATAAGCGCAAACGGAACCTTTGCCATTTGTGCCGGCAACGTGGATAATGGGTACTTGTTTGTGGGGGTTGTCGAGTTTTTCGAGGAGTTGGTGAATTCTTTCGAGGCCGAGGTGGACGCCGAAGTGTTGGTATGATTTGAGGATGGAGTTTGCATTCATTGAGGATTATAAGTGTTATATTTGTTTGTGAATTGATTTTTTTACGAACCGCGAAGACGCAAATAGCGCGAAGGAAGAAAAGAGACAGATGTTGACGAGTATGAATATTATTTCTTTGTTTTCGGGTTGCGGTGGCTTGGATTTGGGTTTTCGCTGGGCTGGGTTTAATCCGGTTTGGGCTAATGAGTACGATCGCACTATTTGGGATACCTACGAGTTTAACCATCCTGAAACTATTTTAGATCGCAGAGATATCCGAAAAATCAATTCTGCTGAAATTCCTGACTGTATTGGGATTATTGGCGGGCCTCCGTGTCAAAGTTGGAGTGCGGCGGGCGCGAAACGGGGAATTGATGATTCTCGGGGTCAGCTTTTTTGGGAGTATATTAGAATTGTCCGAGACAAGCAGCCTTTGTTTTTTTTAGCTGAGAATGTTAGCGGCATCTTAGCGCCCAGAAATCAGGATGCTTTCACTTATATATTATCGCAGTTTGAGGAACTTGGGTATCGGGTTTCGTTCAAGTTGGTGAATGCTAAAAATTTTGGTGTTCCCCAAGATAGGCAAAGGGTGATTGTGATCGGTTATCGTCAGGATCTGGGTTTTGGTTTTGAGTTTCCCGCACCTGGAACCGAGGTTTTGACGCTGCAAGATGCGATTTTCGATTTGCAGGCTGAACCAATTCTAGTTCATGGTAAATTAGATAATTATCACGATTCTGTCGCGAATCACGAATGTGCAGATTTGGGGTTTTCCAGCATTTATATGTCGCGGAATCGAGTTAGAAGTTGGGGTGAACCTTCCTTTACAATTCAGGCCAGCGGCAGACACGCGCCTTTGCACCCTCAAGCTAGTAAAATGATTTTAGTTGGCAAAGATCAGCGCATTTTCGATCCGAATTCGCCTCAGCCTTACCGTCGGCTTTCTGTGCGAGAGTGTGCGCGAGTTCAGACTTTCCCGGATGACTTTATTTTCAAGTACAAGTATATTGCTGACGGCTACAAAATGGTTGGGAATGCCGTACCTGTTAATTTGGCTAGAGTTTTAGCAAGTAAGATTTATGCGGATATTTGTTCTGTAGGGGCGGTGCCAAGAGTTCCCGCGCTCTCACTCCTGTAACATTATCTGTTAATTTTGCCATAAATCATCTAGAGTAAAGTTGCGGGGATTTTTCAGAGTAAAGGTTTGATTTTCTTTGATCAAATCTCCCGTACAGATGAAAGGCAAGCGTTCTTGATAAGCTTTGATAGCGAGGATATAATCTTTGTCTGCAAGTTCGGTTTTAATTTTCTGTAATTTGTCGCAAATCACGCCTAACAAGGTAATTTCGCCACTTAGTTTGTCGGCGTTGGGCGTGTGAATTTGCATCACAACTCCCTGAATAGTTGTATTGGGAAGCGCGGTAATTAAGTCTGCTAAAATTTCACTTTGCGATCGATTTTCTACGGATTCTAATATTTCGATTATCTCCCGGATTCGGGCACCATAATCTCCGAGATTTTGTTGGTTGGGGAGTAATATTTCAAATTCCTCTCCGGCGACTGGTTTGTGCCAAAGTGTGGCATTTTCTAAGAAAGGTTTGTCTTCATTCCACCCGTGAATTTGCAGGTAATTTCTAACTTGATTTAGGTTGACTGTTTGGAGGGTTTCGCTATCTTGGAATGTGACTTTCATGGTTGAACTCCTTGGCTAATCCCCTCCATAATTGACTGAAGGGCGATGACTGTAAATTGATTAGTTCTCGGTATAGTGACTGTGACAGCGGTGGTGTTTTGTGTTTCTGGCATTCCCCGCAGGGATATCCAATATCCGCAGTTATTCATGCAGGTTTCTGTTTCTGACTGAGTTAACCAGTTTGCTATTGTTTCGGGGATTAAAATGACAACTAAAATTCGGGGTACGGCGAAGTCATCTATTCTCAAGTCATCGTAGTTTTTGAGTTTGAGAGGGTAGCGAATCGAGTTATTTTCTCGAACATCCCTTGATGTCGATTTTAACTGCAATTCTAAGCGAGGTGCTCGGATGCTACCTGTCCCTCCTTTGGCAGCAATTCCCCAGTCTACGCTATCGTCGTCTACAAATGGTTTGTAAAGAGAATAGCCTGCAACGCTGGCGATGGCTTGCAGGTAGGTGTTGCTAAATTGTTCTTTTTGTTGGTTGATATCCACGCTGGCTTGTATTTTTTATATGGTAACTCGAAGTCCTAGATATAATATCAATTTAGCTAAAAAACTCTGCTATTATATAAAGTTGCGGTGCGTGAATGCTGAGTTCTTATACTACCGCACAAATCTATTCGCTGTCACGCACCATACATCGCTTTGAACGCAGATTATCGATCGCCCTTAGCAGCATACACAGCATACAGCCGATCGAGCTTTAGGAAGGTTTGCAGCAGCGCATTCGCCCCCTGAGTAAACTGTTCGGGCGAAGTATACTCATCTTCTGCATGGCTGATGCCGCCCCGAGAAGCCACGAAAATCATCTTCATTTTTTGCCAACAAGCGCACAAATAGTTGTTTCTTGTTTTCTGCCTCTTAATTGAATACTCTTAACGGGTTTTGCTTCGTAGCTATCGCTCACCAATTCCCAGGTTTCTCCTGTTATTAATACTCGATAAGGATTGTCTTCTTTAATATCTTTATTCATTGGTTCTAACCTGGCGGCAATATTCACAGTATCTCCTAAAACCGAAAAATTTAATCGATTCCCGCCGCCGACAGTTCCAGCAATAATCGACCCTGTATGAATGCCAACTCCGAATTCAATTTTTGGCTTTCCTTCCCTTTGAAACTTCTGATTTAATTCTTTCAATCGTTCTGACATATCCAAACAAGCGGCAATACAATTTTGAGCGTCCTGTTTGATTTCTTCAGGTTTAGTATGAGGAAAGGGAATGCCAAATATTGCCATAATTGCATCGCCAATATATTTATCGATCACGCCGCCGTGATTCATAATACACTCACTCATGGCATTTAAATATAGATTTAGCCAAGGCATCAATTCATCTGGAGATAGTTGCTCGGAAATGCTAGTAAACCCTCGAATATCCATAAATAAAACCGTAGCGACCATTTCTTGCGGTTGCAGTTCGCCATTTTTAAAGATTTCGTCTTTTCGCTGCCAAATTAATTCAGCAGTTTCTTTTGCCATGTATTTTTCAAATAGGCTCATTAATTGTTGTTTCTCTTGTTGTTCTCGCAGTTGCAGTCCAATTCCAGCTAAGACGATCGTACCAATCGGTGCAGCAATGGGCATTAGTAGAGAATTAAACGTAAATAATAAGAAAGAAACTGCATACCAGATTAGAGGGAAAAGGATAGCGATCGCAATTCGTCCCCTGGGCCCAGATTTCGATAATATTCCGCTAGTAATTGGCCCAATTAAAAGTAATATCAGCCAACTTGTCCAGCCAGGTAAAGGTTGCAGCAGTCGGTTATTTAGCAAGTTATCGATAACTGCGGCATGAAGGTAAATCCCACTGGTGGGTGAAATTTGATTTAAAGGAGTCCGCAAGGGATCTAAACCTGTTGCCGTCGTACCTACTAATACCAATTTGTCTTTAAAAGCATCTTTGGTAATTTTACCTTCCAGAACATCAGCAAACGAATAAGTCGGTATAAATTGCGTTTTCCCAGGCCAATTTATCCCTGCACTGTAAAATTCTAGACTGCCGTTATTAGGCGGTGATAAAAACTTTTCTAGCCCTCCAGATTGCGGTTGCTTGTCGGCGTTGTAAACTCGCAGCATGGCAATTCCCAATGAGGGAATATCTCGCAACCACAGCGTGGCTTGACGACCGATTCCATCTGTGTCTGACTTATGGAAAATATGACCTCGATCGGCGGCTGCGGCTTCTAAAGTTGGTACAATTGGTAGCGGTTTTCCTCGGTCATCCCAAGCCTTAGCTAACACTACATTACCTGTTGCACTCATAGCGTCTGCAAGTTGGTCATCTTGGGGACTGGATTCGGCAAAAATAATGTCGAAACCAACGACTGCGGGTTTAGCAGGGGAAAGGGCTTGTAATAATTGAGTGTAGCGATCGCGCGAAAACGGAAATCTCCCCAACTTTCTTAAACTTGCTTCGTCTATGGCAATGACTACTACTCGTTTATCCCAAATAGGTTTGGGTAAAATTCGACTTTCGCGAAGTTGAAACAGGCTGTTAGATCCGAGTTGTTCCAGCGGTTTCCAGCCACCCAAATGCAACGCGCCCAAGGAAATAAGAGCAGCAGCAACCCCCGGCAGTAAGGATTGGCTGCGGGTAAAAAAAACTCGCAAACGAGGGATTATTAATTGAGTCATTATCTATTTCTTAAGTAAACTAGCACCGAGTTCATAAGACACCTCATTTCCCACCGGACTGCGAACAACTAGCCAGTAGTCAGAGTTAGCTGGTCTCGGCACTATCTCGTCGATTTTACCTGTTCGATCCATCTTTAAGGGTTGGCCGTTTAAATACACTAAATTCAGCGGATCGACAGTACAAATGCATCGAACTTTGTCTTGACTGATGGCTGATAAACTGATCAATTCATAGTTCAGATTTTCTTTGAATGCCTGGGGTGGATTGGGAGGATTGCCGGGAAAAGTGACGGAAGCATAGCCCTTTTCTATCTTCACAGTTTGCCCTTGAGCGCTAGCGTCAACCTTCCCCTCAAATAAGGCAGTTGCGGCTTTTCCCTCTGGGCCAACACCCACGGCGAACTCAGTCCCCCTGACACCCACAACTCCCGCTGGGCTGTTAATTTCTAGGCGCGAATTGGCGTTAGTCAAGCGTCGGGCCGAAACTCTTGCCAATCCTGCGGGGACTGACAGCAAGGTAACTCTACCTCCATTGACAGCAACGGACAGACCTTTAACTTGGACGGTGCTTAATTCTGCTAGATTAATCGTAGCGATGCCAGTGTCTACCGCTAAAACCGCGCTAGAGTTTTTGCCTGTGGAGATTTGCTGGCCGGCTGTTGTCAGGCGATCGCCCACTTTTGCTGGTCTGCCTTGATATGTTACGCTTCCCCTAACTTGCCGTACTTCTACCCACCGACTCCCCGGCAGTTGAATCTCCCTAGCCAGCAAAGGTAAGGCGAAAGTGATTAAAATAGTAGTAAATAGGATTGCTACCCATTTAGAAATTTTAGACAGATTTAATTTCATCACAAAAAATATTTAGCCAAGACTACTATTTATACTACTATTCTTTCGGTAACTTCTCAGGAAAATTTCATTCCT
Organism: Microcoleus sp. PH2017_28_MFU_U_A; assembly: GCF_020738035.1. NCBI lineage: Bacteria > Bacillati > Cyanobacteriota > Cyanophyceae > Oscillatoriales > Microcoleaceae > Microcoleus > Microcoleus sp. PH2017_28_MFU_U_A. Next base: position 27,919 of record NZ_JAEQCX010000048.1, on the reverse strand, counting down.
AACAGGATTTACGCAGACACAATATATGTAGTGCGGACACAACTACGATCGCACCCCGCTTGACTATTAGGGCGATTGCCTCAAAGGCAATCGCCCTTGAGGCAATCGCCAACCCTTCTTGAAATCTAGAAACGGATAATATTGGCGTATTTTTTAGATGCTCGGCAGTCACTTATTATCACATTTTAATGATGCGTTACAACTCCATGAATCGATCGCCCTTAGCAGCATACAGCCGATCGAGCTTTAGGAAGGTTTGCAGCAGCGCATTCGCCCCCTGAGTACACTGTTCTGGCGAAGTATACTCATCTTCTGCATGGCTGATGCCGCCCCGAGAAGCCACGAAAATCATCCCCATATCGGTAAAGCGTCCGATTTCTTGGGCGTCGTGTCCGGCCCGGCTAATTAAATGCCTGTAACTAAACCCTAATTCTTGACAAACTTCTACAATTGCATTCTGAATCTTTGGTGCTGCTAGTGTTGGCTGTACGTGCAGCAATTGAGTTATTTCGATTTCGGTTTGGGTGGCAGAGGCTATTGCTTGAAACTCCAATTTCATTTTAGCTAACAACTGTTCCAAATTAGTTTCAGACAAATCGCGCAAGTCGATTTTAAACTCGACTTTTCCCGGTACAGTATTCGTAGCATTCGGCCACACAGTTAAGTAACCTACCGTTGCCACTTGTTCTCCGGGTGTTTCTACTGCTAGCTTGTTGACTGCTAATACCATTTGGGAAGCCGCTACCAGCGCATCCTTTCTGGCGTGCATGGGCGTCGATCCAGCATGATTGGGGCTGCCCGTTACTCTCACTCCCAGGCGGTACTGTCCGACAATTCCTTTGACTACTCCTATACAGTCGCCCGTACTTTCCAAAACACCTCCTTGTTCGACGTGCAATTCCACAAAAGCAGCTATTTCTTTGGGATGGCGTTTTGCCTCCGCAATTTTTGACCAATCTCCGCCAATTTGTGCTAAACAAGTTTGGATGGAAGTGGCATCGCTGCGACGGTAATATTCGGGGTTGTTGACTGTATTTCCCGCCATCGCTTTGCAGCCGATAACGGTGCTTTCTTCGTCGGTAAATACGATCGTCTCAATGGCGTGTTCCAAGCGCAGGCCGTTTTCGCGCAACACCCGCACGACTTCAATTCCTGCCAAAACTCCCAAAACTCCGTCGAAATGCCCCCCCGTAGGAACAGTATCAATGTGAGAACCGGTTGCTAGTGCGGCACCTTCGCGCAATCCGGGATATCTGCCAATTGTATTTCCGGCCGCGTCAATCCGAACAGTCATCCCTGCTTCTCGCATCCAAGACTCAACAAGTTTGCGCGCCAGCAAATCTTCTTTGGTAAAAGCTACCCGACTGACACCTCCTCCCGGCAGTTTGCCGATTTGGGCGAGTTGGGCAATGCTGCTGTTGAGGCGCGAACCGTTGACTGAAAGTGCTAGCCTAACTGTCATGTTACATTCTCCTATTCTGGGAAATTTAATGATGCGATCGCTCTTGTATTATTAATCATTTAACTGATTATTGTAGAATGTATCCCAGACAGGTTAAATCTGTAAAATAATGTAGTTTTGCCTACAACAGGCGATCGGCTGTAGCACTTAAACTGCTGCAATCAAAATACAGCACGCAGCATAAAGCGATCGCAGCGATTTAACTGTAGAAACAAGTACATTTTTATCGATCGGGTGATATGAGTCAATCCACCTAATTAAACGTAAAATACCGATCGCTAAAAATCTTGGCCTGTATGTCTTCTGTTTACCCGCTGGCGCAGCCTTTATAGCCTTTATAGCCTTTATAGCCTTTATAGCCTTCTTCCTTCTACCTCCTACCTTCTACCTCCTTCCTTCTTCGTTCTTCCTTCTTCCTTCTTCCTTCTTCCTTCTTCCTTCTACTTATGAGTCAAACACCAATTGTAAGCAAACGAGTATTCATTTGCGGTTCCGCCCTGCGGGGTCAGCCAGACAACAGCAACCTGGGAGAAGCAAAGTTCATTAGAGAAGCCAAAACTCGTCCGATTTACCGCTTGTACTCCGCAGAAAATGGCTGGCATCCTGCAATTTACGAAGTGGCTACCGGAGGCGTATCAATTCCGGGAGAAGTGTACGAATTAACTGTCGCAGACTTTGAACAGCTTGCAGCCGGAGAACCCCCACATATGTATCCATCCGATGTGATTTTGGAAGACGGGGAAGTATTAACCGCTTTCTTCTACCCCCGCGAGTTAGTAGAGAAATACCAATGGGAAGATATTTCCGATCGCGGTGGATGGGCCGCTTACAAAGCAATTTCGCACTACTGAGATCTTGCACCATTTGCAATCAGCCTTTTACGGGCGGGCGAGACGCCCACCCCACGGGCGAGACACCCCAGAATCAAACTCACCCTTTGTGGAACAGGCATCTTGCCTGTTCTTGACATGGGTGCAAGATGTCAGCAGTCAGGACTTCAGTCCTCCCAGGTTCGTAGTAAGGACTTCAGTCCTCCCAGGTTCGTAGTAAGGACTTCAGTCCTTCTTAGAAACCATCGGTTTATGATATTCATGCCAATGTCGGGCAATATCAATGCGGCGGCATATCCAAACCCTCTCATGCTGCTGTACATAATCCAAAAAACGCGCCAAAGCTGCCGCCCGCCCAGGCCTCCCCGTCAAGCGGCAGTGCAGCCCCACACTCATCATTTTGGGTGCAATCTCGCCCTCGGCGTAGAGTAAATCAAAAGCATCGCGTAGGTAAGCAAAAAACTGATCCCCAGAGTTAAACCCCTGACTCGTCGCAAACCGCATATCGTTATTGTCAAGAGTATAAGGAATTACCAAGTGAGGTCGATCGCACTCGTACACCCAGTAAGGCAAGTCATCCGCATAGCTGTCGGCATCGTAGAGAAAACCCCCTTCTTCCACTACTAGCTTGCGGGTGTGCGGGCTCGTGCGTCCCGTATACCAGCCGAGGGGACGGCTGCCGGTAACTTGCGTGTGAATGGCGATCGCCCTGTGCAAGTGTTCCCGTTCCGCCTCTTCCCCAAAATACTTATAATCAATCCAGCGGTAGCCGTGGCTGGCAATTTCCCAATCGGCCTCCAACATCGCTGCAACGGCTTCGGGATGCCTTTCTAACGCCATCGCCACGCCGTAAACAGTCACCGGTATCTTCCGAGAAGTAAACATCCGATGCAGACGCCACAAACCGGCCCGACTGCCGTATTCGTAACAGGATTCCATATTCATGTGGCGCAGTCCCGATAGGGGTTCGGCGCCGACAATCTCTGACAGAAATGTTTCCGAATAACCGTCGCCGTGCAGGATGCAGGTTTCTCCACCTTCTTCGTAATTGATCACAAATTGCAGTGCTATGCGCGATCGATCCGGCCATTGAGGATCGGGGGGATTTTGCCCGTAACCGATTAAGTCTCGCGGATAATTTACTGGCATATATAACAGTTGACAGTTGACAGTTGATAGTTGACAGTTGATATAGTAATCCGATCTGATTCTCACAAAACAACGCCCGCTTGTCTTCCTCGACTCCTTGTATAGTAAGATCTTCAGGTTTTTGAGATCTAGAAAATCAATTAGGATTGCTATAGTTTACAGTTGATAGTTGGCAGTGGACAGCTTGCCCGGTTGCTTAGAGAAGAGTTGACACTTGACTGTTGTCTGTTCATTGATTACGCATCGGTGCGTCGAAACCCGGTTTCTACGAGTTTTGCTCTTCGGGAACGAGAAATATAGTAAGAAACCGGGTTTGTGAGGGCGCAAGTGCGATCGCGAACTACAGTTGTTAGTTATCAGTTTTCAGTTTTTTTTGATTAACAACTGTCAACTGTCAACTGTCAACTGTCAACTGTCAACTGTCAACTGTCAACTGTTTCCCTTCTATCTCCTGAATTTCTTTAATTACCCGCGCTTTACTGGCAATTAAATGTTCTTGAATTGCTGCGGCTGCTGCGACGGGATTTTGTTCGATGACAGCTTGAAAAATGCGACGGTGTTCGCTGCGGATTTCCAATACTCCGGGATTGTATTCCATCGTGCGAAGCCGCACTAATATCATTTTGTCAAATACCTGATCTAATAAAGTTACTAACCAAGGATTGCCGGAACTTTGGGCTAGCAAGCGGTGAAATTGGCAGTCAGCGTAAAGCAATTGATAATTTGTCAATTCGCCCGATCGCAAATATGTCGTACTTTCTGCCTGCAACACAATCGCTTCCAATTGTTGAACTTGAGCCGGTGTCGCATTTTGGCAGGTCTCGGCTACCGATAGCTGTTCCAAAGCAATCCGACAATCATAAAGATCTGCTGCATCTGCGATCGACAGCGTAGCGACGCGCAATCCGTGATGCGGATCTGCCGTAACTAAATTTTCACGTTGCAGTTCGCACAAAGCCTCTCTCACCGGAGTCCGGCTGACGTTGAGCATATCTGCCAGTTGAGTTTCGATCAAGCGTTCTCCAGCCACTAATTCCCCCGACAGGATAGCAGTTCGGAGAGCTTGATAAGTCTGTTCGTGCAGAGATTGAGTGCGGCGAATCGCGCGAAATGAAAGACCCAAAGTCAGTTGTCCTTAAGTTTTAAATAGAGTTGGTTTGCTATTGTTAAAGATTGTTGATTCAGCCTCATATCTCAGGTTGTTATGTTATATCAATTCCGGCTGCGCCGGAATGATATAGAGGAGACGGCTTGGCCTTTGTCCCTACCCCAGATTGATTGTAGGGACAAAGGCCAAGCCGTCTCCTCATTTTGGCAGCTAATAATTCCGATGCAGCCGGAATTGATATTAAATGACTTTGGCTGACTCATTATTAATCATACAGCACATTAGAGGTTTGTCAACCATTCTCAATAACAGGCAGGATGCCTGTTCCACCATAAAATTTATTCCTTGTGGAACAGGCATCTTGCTTGTTCGCTCAGAAGCTGAACTGAGTGCGAAGATTGCCCACAAACACGGTGGGATTGCCATCAAAATTGTTGGCATTAAAGATAGCGTAGAATGCCGGGACGATCGCAATATTATTAGTAATCGGGTAATAATACGAACCCTCTACCTCGTACTGAGTACCTCCATTGCCGCCGCCCGAGAGCAAGAACCTGCGACCCGAGATATAATCGTGGGGAACCACAAATGAAAGTACACCCAGCGCGCCCTTTTTTCCCAGATCCGGAAATCCAATGCCAACTTGAAAAGATTGTACTTTAATGTCTCCGCCAGAGCGATCGCGATTTACCGGATTTACCTCAAGTTGGCCGTAGGAATACCGCCCGAACAAACCAAAATTCCGGCTCAACAACCAATCAAAATTAACCACAAAAGTATCAGCACCGGAGTCTCTAACTCTTCCCCCAAAACCGTCATCCGCATAACCGTAAGGCAGCGGTTCGCCCACAGCACCGCCAATAAATCCATTATAAGGTTTGAGGCTCGATCGCGCGTAAATCAGCCGCAGATTGAAAGAATTGCTGGGGGCGTATTCCAACTGCGCTGTCATTGTGTTGGAACTGTTAAACAAACCATCCCTGGGATTGCTAGCAGTATTAAATACAGCAGGATTCAAAAATTCTGTATTTTCAGCCATATAAGCAGCCGTCAACTTCAGCGGCTTGGCAACTTGCCAACTGACAACAGCACCAGAACCGCGATCGACTGCATTTAACAGTGTACTTCCGTTCGAGTTAAAACTCGTTGCCCCTTTCAGATAAAATGTGAAACGGTTGCCATCAAAATATCGATAATAATTCAATCGCGGCCCGATCGCAACTTGGACTTTATCTCCGACGGGAAACGTGTAGGACATCTCGCGAATTCCCACAGCATTAGCCGTTGGCGCACCAGTTTGATCTAAAAAAGGACTTCCCCACGAGTTGTAAAAGCCCGCCGAAACTAATTCGTTTGCAGGCGAGTTGCCGTTGCCGAAAACCAACTGAGTTACCAGGGAATCTTTGCCAGTAAACGAAGTGTTTAGCGTCAGGAAAGCATAGTAACTAAAAGTAGTTTCAGGCTGCCCGCGCTCAACGCGAGTCGGTCGATTGTTAGCATCGCGAGTTGGGGCAGCAAACGGGCTTCCGGGGGCGGTGCGGCTGCGTTCTGCGGTGATATCGCCAGTCGGAAATGCTGAGGTGAGGTTGAACCAAACCGTCGCATTGAGTTTTGTGGTAGTTGAGAATTGATTCGATTCTAAATTCGCCGTGCGAGCTTCTAATACATCGATTCTACCGCGCAGCGTTGCTAGTTCTGCGGCAAATTCTTCTTGTAGTCTCTGGAGTTTCTGTAAATCCTCTTTTTTAACTAAATTCGAGGTTCCTGCTGTTACCAACTCAGCAACTTTATCGAGGCACGCATTCAAACCGGCGGCGAATTCGTAGCGAGTCATGGCTCGATTTGGGCGATAAGTGCCGTCGGGATATCCAGCTATGCAGCCGTAGCGTTCTACTAATGATTGCAGCGCGCCAAATGCCCAATCTGTGGGTTTAACGTCGCTGAGTTGGGAAACTGATGTGACTTGTTCCATCTCCGGCGAGGCGGAAGTATCGGTTGCTTCTAAGCTGTCTGCCTGGACTTGGGTGATGTTTGTCGGCGCTGGTTTTTCTGGGGTTTGAATTGATTCTGATAAGAGGTTTGATTCGCTGGTTTTTTGAGTTGCTGTATCTGTCGGTTGCAGATTATTTGGTTGGGAAGTTGCGGCGACTTCCGATTCTTTGTTTGTTGTTGGTTTCGCTGAAATATCGGCAGTTAGTTCTAGGGTTTGTGCAGGCTTTGTTTTTGTGGAATTTGGCTCTAGCGCAACTGGTAATGTACGGGATTGTTCTGTTGTTATATTTGTCTGGGTGACATCGTTTTGTTGAGAATTTACTGCTGTTTTTTCGCTGTTTGTTGTGAGGGAAATACTCTCGGCTTTTTCTGGCTTTTGTGGTTTGGCATCAGCGATTGTTTCTGGCGTTGATGCGGGATTTGCCGCTGTTTCAATTTGGGCGATCCTCTTCGAGGGCTTCGCTAACGCACTTTGTGACTGGGCGGCATCAACCAGCGGTAAGTCGCCTGGCGAGGCTATTATTTCTTGAGTTTTATTATAGGAAACTTCCGCAGCAGAGCTTGCCGGAGAATGCAGCAGGCTAATACAAAATAGTGAGGGTGTTGCTGTCACTAGGATTTGGAAATATAAAAATTTAGACATGAGCCTCACTTGGATTCAATACTGTACCAAAAGTAGCATTTTAGTGCCACTGTTTGCGCTGTGGTTTGGCATTGGTACAGTGCCAGCAATTCTGACGGCATTTTTGCGGGCATTTTCCCGCAGTTAACGTAGTGAGGACTTCAATCCTCTTTCCCAATAGCCGACTCAAGGCGAAACCGCGCAATCTCATAGATTTCTGTTAAAGCCTGCTGCATTTCAGTTTCTGGGGAATTGTTGAGGCGGCGCTCAAATGCTTCAAGAATGCTGGTTTTTGTCTGGTTTTTCACCGCCACAATGAAGGGAAAACCGAACTTTTCGCGGTACGATCGGTTGAGGGATTGCAAGCGATCGAACTCTGCGACAGATAGCCGATCCAAACCTGCGCCGGCTTGTTCGTTAACCGATGCTACAGCCATTTTTGCTTTGCTTCCCAAGTCCGGGTGTGCTTGAATTAATGCTAATTTTTCTTCCCCAGTCATGGAATTGACGACTGTTACCATTTTAGCGCGCAAGTCGGCTGTGGAGGCAAAAGGGCGATCGTCCCAAGTGCAACGGGCGACTGTGGGAGTGCGTTCAAAAATCGCGCCCAAGGCTTCTGTAAATGTCTCCTGGCTCATTTCGTTGAGTTCAATGAGAGAGTATTGCATTGCTAATTAAATTAATTAATACCATTTCTAAAAAATATTGCTACCAAAGAAGTTGGTCAGGTGCGTCGCTGTGAGATTGTCGATCTTTTTTAGGGATTTTCGATGGCGACGCACCCTACATCTACAAACTGTCAACTGTCAACTGTCAACTGTCAACTGTCAACTGTCAACTGTCAACTGTCAACTGTCAACTGTCAACTGTCAACTGACTTTAGTTTGTTCGACTTCGCCGTGGGCTTTTAGAAGTGCAGCAATTTTGTGGCGGATGATGATTCCCGGCTTATCTGTCAGCATATGTTGCTCTTGGGCGATGTCGAGCGGTACGTCCCAATCTGTTGTTTCTAAAATCCGCTTGTCTTCTAAAGTAACAGCGCGATCGAAGGCAATAATATCGCTGGTTTTTGCCTCATTTTCGGTATCGTTCCGGAGGCAAAACTGCACCATTTGAGAAGTCGCATCGTCAATCGGAGTCATGGTATTGACGATGATGTGAACGAGTCCGTTTGGGTAAGCAATCCGCAGCTTGACGGTAAACGGTAGAAACCAAATTCCGTCTATTGTCCGCACGGTTTCAGCTTGCTCTATGTTTAAGTTTTGCTGTTGTTCGGCGGGATTAGCGACACCCAAAACACTTCGGTAATGCAGTTCCCATTCTGTTTCTGTAAACTCCATCACATCGGGCGTGAGATGCTCTTCGCTGCCGAAAGTTGCGGTATGTACAAAAGTAGGATGAGCCATATCTAATTCGTTTTCCATCACCCGCAATCCCGCACAATTCCAAGGTTCGTAAAATTCGTGAATTTGGCGGTAGTTGGGGTCTGCTGCTTCGGGAATATTGGGAATCTCGGCGATTGGTTCGTCCAAACAAACCCAAACGTATCCGTAGCGATCGCAAGCCTGATAAGATTTTACTTTGTAGTTGCCAGAAATCGAGCCGTTTGGCTGTTGTGGAACACTGACACAAGTTCCTGACGAGTTGAATGTCCAGCCGTGGTAAGCACAGGAAATGTTGCCGCTGACAACTTTTCCCAGGGAAAGTTTAGCAGTGCGGTGACAGCAGCGGTCTTCTACTGCTGCGGGTTGGCCTTCAGAATCGAGCCAAAGTGCGATCGGCTGACCTAATAATACAAAAGGTTTTGGTTCGCCTGACAATTCGGCGACGGGAATAACGGGATACCAGAAGCGTTTGAAAACAGGTTGTTTTGTGACTAACATGGTTTTTTTAATTTTAAATTAATTATTTGACATCTCCCCTCTTTAGTTAAAGCATGGTGCGTCGCTCCAACAATTTTGGATATTTACAAATATATAGCCTTTCTCAGATAGATGAGGTACAGTTGACAAATTGGTAATTGGTAATTGGTAATAGCTTGAGAGGGTACCTCACTTTCTTGAGAACTGCTATGGGCGATGCACCCTACCGCGATAAACACTGCGCCCTCAACTGTCAACTGTCAACTGTCAACTGTCAACTGTCAACTGTCAACTGTCAACTGTCAACTGTCAACTGTTTAATCAACTACCGCGATAGGTGCTGTACGACCAAGGCGAAACTAACAGCGGTACGTGATAGTGTGAGCTTGGGTCGGCGATGCCGAACTGAATTGGAACGCTGTTTAAAAAAGGCGGATCGGGCAAATTTTCGGCGGACTGCGCGAAGTATTCGCCAACAGCAAAGACTAATTCATAAATTCCCGGTTTGAACTCGTTTTCTGATAGTAGCGGAGCAGCGGTGCGGCCGTCAGCATTAGTTGTTACAGTTTTTAGCAGGATTTTGGCGCCGGAGTTGGGGTCAATTGATTGCAGGGCGATCGACATATTTGCCGCCGGACAGCCGCGGGCTGTGTCGAGAACGTGAGTAGTAAGTTTGCCTGACATTATTGTAAGGTTAAATGCTAATTTTTGATTGATTTTCCCGCTAGAAGATTGTGCTAGTGTAGGGGCCCTGCCATGATGACTTTGGCGATCGCATCTGTGACATCACTTGGCTGTTCCTTAGCCAGTTGTTCGTACCAAAGTTGTGTCACCTGCGGATCTTTGCCGTGAATTTGTTCGGCACGCTGGCGCGCTTTTTCGACAACTGCATTCGCCCGCTGCTTGCGCTCAGTTTCGTAGCGTTTGAGCGCGTATTCTACCCCTAAATTCGTAGTCGAAAGGTAGTTGCTGAGTACGAGTCCATCTTCCATGGCTTGACAGCCTCCCTGGCCCAAATCCGGGCAGGTAGCGTGGGCGGAATCTCCCAGCAAAGCAACTCTACCGCGAACGTAGGAGTCGATCGGGCCTACGTCGTGAATTTCCGGGCGGGCGACTGTATTGGGATCTAATCTTTCTATCAACAATTGCACTGGTTCGGCCCAACCTGCAAAATGTTCTTTAAGTTCGGCTTTGTAATTGTCGGGATTGGCGGGAGTTCCCGTGGGTAACGGAACATCAAAGAAAAAGTAAAAGCGATCGCCCGCTACGGGCATCAATGAGGCGCGCTTCCAGTCACCGACATAAATCGCCCAAGTATTTGGCGGCGCTAGTGCTTCATCCGCCGCTACTAGCCCGTTCCAATTGATATAACCGCCGTATTTCGGCTGTACTTCGCAGCCCAATACATAGGTTCGCAAAATTGAGCGAACGCCGTCAGCAGCCACCAGCAAATCGCCGCGCGCCTTGTCTCCGTTCTCAAAAATTGCAGTTACTCCGGTTGCGTCTTCTTCCACGGCAATACATTTGCGATCGAGCTTGACTTCTCCCTTAAAAGCTGCTAATAACATTTGTTGTAAGTCACGGCGCGCCACCGGATAAGGACGCTGACCGACTTGTTGAATTAGCGGCATTAAATCGATGTCATTTAGCAGTTGACCGATTTTGGTGCGGTATTCCATGCGCTCCATTTTTCCGCCAATTTGCGCCATATTTGCGCCTAAACCAAGGCGGTTGAGAACTTTGACGCCGTTCGACCACATGGAGATACCAGCGCCTGCTGGACGCAGTTCTTTTACGCGATCGTAAATTGCAACTTCATAACCTGCTTGTTGGAGGGCGATACCGGCAGTTAAGCCACCAATTCCGGCACCGATAATGACAACTTTTAAGTCGTGCATTCTGTGTTTCTCCTGCTGAGTGACATCCTAATACTATTTTAGATTTTAGATTTTAGATTTTAGATTTTAGATTTTAGTATCAAGAATTACATCTTAAGTCGGTGAGTCAGATTTAATTTACTCGATTATCATCAAACAAACCCAACTGACGCACCCTACATAATTAATTGGGAATTAGCCTAAAAACTTGGTTAATTCACCGAGATTTTGCCCGATCGCATTTGTCCCGCGAATGTGAGATAGCGGAGAACCTCCATACAAAAAACTATCCAAGCTGACTTGATAATTTTGCTGCACGGCCAAATCCAGCCACAAATTCTTAAATCCCGCTCCCGTTTTGTAGTCGGGAATGTTATGCTGGTAGTAGGGAAAACTGTCAAGGCAAGTATTAAAAAAGTTCTTGCGACCGCAATGCTTTAAATACTGATATCGCGGTTTGAATTCAGTTTGATTTTGCAATACTGTATGAATCGTATCCGCTAAGGATTCCGCGTCAAATTTGGAATAAAGACCCGCACCTTCCGGGAAAACGGGCGAGTTTCCTCGGGCGTATTGGTTGAATTCTTCAAAACAAATTACTGGTACGTTGCAACTCATGGCTTCGGTAATTCCCCGGTTTTTGCCTTCGAGAAGGGAACCCAGGACGAATGCTTGTGCCCGCGAATAATAGTTAGGGATTTCTTGATAGTAGTCAACTCGCGGCAGTAAGTTGATGTAGTCGGAGGTATTTCCTAAAATTGTTTCAACTTCGTGCAATTCTTTTAAGGCGTTCTCGTCGAGAGTTTTCAAGTTATTAACATCAAAGTCGTGACCGCTGACAACTGTTAATTTTATGAGTTTTTGCGGATACTTTTGCCGATAAATTTTTAAGGCTTTGGCAATCATCGGCAAGTTCTTTTCTTCGGAAAATCGGGCGACGGCGAGGAGGTCGATGTCTTTGGCGGGGACGTTGCGAGGGGAAATTAAGTATTCGTTGATGAAGTCGGTGTCTTGCAGTGGTATGATTGGTTTGTTGGCGCGATCGGGATATGTTTCGCGAAACCACTTGGCTCGCTGCGGGTTTTTGTATAAACTGGAGTAGGCGTCGGCTACGGGTGCCCAGGAGTAGGAGGTTCCGGGGGAATAGGTGAAGGAATGAAATACTGAGGAAAGTTGGGGAAATAGTTTGTTTATCAGTTCGACTCCTTCGCTGAAGTAAATCCCTTTGATGAATTTTCCTTCGTAAAACAGCGGGGGAAGCAAGACGTAGAAACTGACTGTATCGAAGCGGTGGGGTTGGTCTTCAAATATCTCCCAGCTAAAGGCGTCTAAGTCTGCATAGATTTCGGCGATTGGTTTGTTGATGTGGGGGTTGCGTAAATAGGGTTTTTGGCGATCGTAGTTTCCGCGTACCATAGATTTTATTAGTGTGATTATTTAGCTTTTTTTATTTAACCGCAGAGGGCGCAGAGGGCGCAGAGAAGGAGAAGAGAGAGTTATTCACAAGTCTTCTAAAGGTTGTTCTGGTGATTCGTTGTCGCCAATTGTGAGGGCTAGTTGGTAGATTTGGCGGCGGGGGATGTTTGTTTGTTGGGCTAGCTGGCGGCTGGCTTGAGAACGACTTATGCCTTCTGCGATTAATGTTTGCAGTTCGGCTTTGATGGCGTCTTCTGAGAAAATTGGTGCGTCTGTTTGCAGCCCGCCAATTATTAGAGTAAATTCTCCCTGGGGTTCGCGTGTGGTGTAAAGTTCGATCGCACTTTCCATACTACCGCGCCAAAATTCTTCGTGCATTTTAGTCAACTCCCGCGCCAGTACAATCTGTCTGTCGCTTCCCAAGGTGTTTGCTAAATCTTGTAAAGTTTGCCGCAATCGGTGCGGAGATTCGTATAAGATAATAGTGCGCGATTCTATTTGCAAACTTTCTAAACTCCGCTGGCGTTCTTGACCTTTGGTGGGTAAAAATCCTTCAAACACAAATCTGTCTGTAGGTAATCCCGATGCACTTATCCCAACTATACAAGCGCTGGGGCCGGGAATCGGAATAATGTTAATATTGGCATCGGCGCAGGCTTTGACTAATTCGTATCCGGGGTCAGAAATTCCCGGCATTCCGGCGTCGGTGACGAGGGCGATACTTTTTCCTAACAGCAGTTTATCGATTAATTCCGGGAGTCGTTGCTGTTGGTTGTGTTCGTGATAGCTGATTTGGGGCGTTTTGATTTGAAAGTGGTGTAAAAGTTTGCCTGTGTGGCGCGTGTCTTCGGCGGCGATGAAGTCTGCTGCTTGCAAAATTCGGATGGCGCGATATGTCATATCTTCCAGATTGCCGATCGGCGTTCCGACAATGTACAGTGTTCCTGTATTGGGATTTGGCTGCATTTTGATGTTTTTTATTTTTAACCGCAGATATAACACGGGCGGGACGCCCATGCCACAGATTTAAGAACCAATATCACAAGAAAAAATATCAGACAGATTATGAAGACTGGATTGTTTTTGGGATTGGCGACTTTGGATTTAATTTATTTAGCCTCCAAGCCTCCGGGGGAAAATCAGAAAGTTGTTGCTGTTGATTCTACCATTGCTGCGGGCGGGCCGGCGACAAATGCTGCGGTGGCTTTTAGCGGTTTGGGGAATGCGGCGGTGTTGGCGGGAGTTTTGGGTACTCACGCGATCGCCCAATTAATCCGTGCAGACTTAGCAGAGTACAATGTCAGGATAATGGATTTGCAGCCAGGGCGATCGCACTCTCCGCCAGTCTCTTCGATTATCGTAACTGAACAAACGGGCGATCGGGCAGTAATCTCAGTGAATGCTACTAAATCCCAGGTTGACAGCCAAGCAATTAACCGAGATATTTTAACATCAGTTAATATCATACTGTTTGACGGACATCAAATCCCAGCCAGCCAAGAAATTGCTCAACTCGCCCAATCAAAAAACATTCCAATCGTCCTCGATGGCGGCAGTTGGAAACCCGGATTAGAAAAAATATTGCCCTTCGTTGAATGGGCTGTGTGTTCGGATAACTTTCATCCGCCCGACTGTCACAATTCCGAACAAGTCTTTGCTTATCTCTCAGCAGCCGGAATACCCAACATTGCCATCACACGCGGCGAAAAACCAATCCAATACTTGTGCAAAGGCAGTTTTGGTAGTGTAGAAGTGCCCCAAATACAAGCCGCAGACACATTAGGCGCCGGCGACATCTTTCACGGCGCTTTCTGTCACTACATTTTACAAAAAAACTTTACAAACGCCCTAAGCGCCGCAGCGAAGACAGCTTCCGATTCCTGCAAATATTTCGGAACCCGCCAATGGATAAAAAATCTGCAACCTTAACTTAAAATTAACAAAAAAATCCGGACAAAAGCGATCGCACCCAGAAAACTCAAACAGCCAACACTCATTAAGCTAAAATAGTTATAGCAACCATTTCAAAACTTTTCAACTCCTCTCCTCTCTTCCTTCGCGCCCTTTGCGTCTTCGCGGTTCGTAAAAAAAAATCACAAATCCAACCAGATTGCTATATTAGTTAAGCAACTTCAAGCAAAACAAAACCACCCCAAAACAAAACACTCCAATCATGCCTGACACCCAACCCCTAACCATCACACTTCCTCCTTTGCGGATTACCCTCACAGAAGAACAACAGGTTAATCTAGAATGGCTGACACAAAACTTGCCCAATCTACTCGCAGCAGCGCCAAGCAAGCCAGAAGTCCCCGACAACCTGAAACAGTGGGTGGCGGCTAACAAACTATTAAATTTACCAGATGCAGACATCATTCAAGGCCTAATAAATACAGGCGTTGATGCCGAAACAGCAACCGCAGAAGTTACCAAAATATCCTCTCATCCGTACTTCCAAGCAGGCAGCCATTACGTGCAGTTATTGCAGAAACTGGAATCGCAACTAACCATCAACAATCAATTAGCAGCCCTCTCTTCCAAGTTTGGCACAATCGAACGGAAAAGCAGTCTTTCTAGAGAGTATTTTCTCGAAAATTACTACGCCAAAAACACTCCGGTAATTATTACCAACATCATGCACAACTGGAAAGCCTTACAGTTGTGGACGCCAGAGTATTTGCAGGAAAAATACGGCGATGCAGAGGTGGAAATTCAAGCCAACCGCAATTCCGATCCGGATTACGAAATTAAGATACACAACCACAAAAAAACCGTTCAGTTCCGCGAATATATAGATATGGTCGTCAACGGCGGCCCTAGCAACGACTGCTACATGGTTGCTAACAACCAAACTCTGGAAAGAGAAGAATTTAAACCGCTATTCAACGACTTTGAAATTTTCCCAGAATATCTGACTCCCGACGATACCAAAGGCAGAATTTTCTTTTGGTTTGGCCCGAAAGGTACAATTACACCGCTACACCACGACCCGGTTAACTTAGTTTTAGCACAGGTATCGGGACGCAAATTAATTAAGTTGATTTGTCCGCAGCAAACACCTCTACTTTACAATCATGTCGGAGTTTTCAGCAAAGTTGACGGCGAAAATCCTGACTACGAAAAGTATCCGCTTTACAGAGAGGCGAAAATCATTGAGGTGATTTTGGAACCGGGAGAAGTTATTTTTATTCCTGTGGGTTGGTGGCATCACGTAAAATCCCTGGATGTGAGTATTTCGGTTTCGTTTACTAATTTTGTGTTTCCCAATTATTACGAATGGAAATATCCTCATATTAATTGGTAGTCGGTTGGGGCTCGCTTCACAAAAACAATCCCAAAAGCCTGTAGGTACTGTCTTGACAAGTCAACAGGGGGCGATAGAAAAATTGAGTCGAAAGGCTTTTGGGACTTGAAAACCCCAAAAGCCAAATGCACCAACTAAAGTCTTCTCTTCATTCCTTGGGCTTGCCTTGGCAACTAGAATAACTTCTAGCCCTACTTATTCAGCCGATACCATTGTCCTCCATTCAAATCTCTATTCTCTCTCTGTGTCCTCTGTGTTCTCTGCGGTTAAATTATTCCCATACAACTCGAAACGATAATATTACTTTTACTAAAGAAGGACTAAAGTCCTCACTACGAACCTAGGATAATAGTTTTAATGCCGATATTGACCTATATATATGGCGGCACGGATTTCCATTATTTAATGATATGTCAAGTTGCAAAAAAAAGCAAGAGGCGAACTAAAAAAAAAGTTGCCCCAGCTTTAATAAAAAACTACCTTTGATTCCAAGCCGCCGCCGCATCAGTGACAGCTTCCTCTACTGGTTTTTCACCTAACATTGCCGCTTGCAAATTGTCATAACCTGCATTCAGATCTCTATTCTCTCCCTCTGTGTCCTCTGTGTTCTCTGTGGTTAAATTATTCCCATACAACCGGAAACGATAATATTAGTTTTCATAAAATAGTAGGGTGCATCAGCCACTTCTGATTCCCCACCTGAAAATTAGGGCCCTCGCTGACGAACGCTACAATATTGCTGAATCGAGAAAAACGATCGCACTTGTCAACGCACAACCGTCTCAAAAATGGGGGTTAGCGCTACAAAATCGTCAAATAGGTTTCAGTCGGACTGATGGGTAAAGGTTTCAAGATTTGATTTTGCAAGTCTATTTCCAATCCCAATGATTCTAAAGGTATGACACCCAAAAGTGCATCATTACCTCCCGGTAACTCCAAGCACTCGAAAGTGCCTTCCCGGTCAAACATTGATATTTTAGCATCTTGAAAAATGCGGGCTTTGCCAATACCCATTGCTGTTGCTACGTCTACTTCTTTGAGGAGTTTTAGTCCCAGTTTGGCGATCGCCTCTTTTGGCAGACACAAGGTAGTAGCCCCTGTGTCCACCAATACGTTTTTGAGGACGATCGACCGAATTTGGTCTTCTAGAATCGTCCCATCTTCTGCCCGAATTTGGTCGGCTCGATTAATGATTGTCAGAGTGGCAAAAACTTTTCCCATTTGATTCTTGCTTTGAATTTGCATAGTTGCCTCCTGCGGTAGCGTCGGAGTTATTACCTAGTTTAATTATAACTTATATGCACTGGCGATCGCACGGGTTTCTCGTGAGCAATCTATATCAAATCCGATACCATCGTCTTGCATTCAGATCTCTATTTTCTCTCTCTGTGTCCTCTGTGTTCTCTGCGGTTAAATCACCTGACCATACAACCGGAAACGATAATATTAGTTGTACTAAAGAAGGACTAAAGTCCTCACTACGAACCTAGGATAATAATTTTAATGCTGATATTTACGTATATATATGGCGGCACGGATTTCCATTATTTAATGATATGTCAAGTTGCAAAAAAAAGCAAGGGGCGAACTAAAAAAAAAGTTGCCCCAGCTTTAATAAAAAACTACCTTTGATTCCAAGCCGCCGCCGCATCAGTGACAGCTTGCTCTACTGGTTTTTCGCCTAACATTGCTGCTTGCAAATTGTCATAAATTGCCTTTTGCAACTTCTTAACATCCTTGAGAGGCGGAATCAACAACTCGGCTTTGTCCAACCCAGAAGCGCTGATAATCCTAGCTCGATCGCTCGAAGCAGCATCGGCCGGAACGCTCTTAAAATAACCGTCCTGCAAAGTCTCAACCGTGGAAGGCAAAACATTAGCAGCCTTGGCAAAAGCTAACTGATTTTGAGAATTAGTTACGTACAAAGCAAACTTGACAGCATCATCAGGCCGCTTGCTATCGCGAGGGATAACTAAATTCATTACTGCCACAGTTTTCTTGCCAGTTTCTCCGGTAATTTGAGGCGCAGCAGTTGAAACAGCACCAATACTCGGAGCATTTTCGGCGATCGCCTTTAAAAACTGAGGCCCGGAACCCAACAAAGCAGTTTCTCCAGCTTGATAAAGCTCGATCGCCCTGCGGTGTCCCTGCACCAAAACATCCTGCGGTAACAGCCCGCCCTTGTACAAATCAACCCAATACTGAAAAACAGCTTTGCCCTTAGCTGTATTAAAAGCAGCCTTACCTTGAGCGTCCACCAAAGGCACACCCATCTGCACGAAAGATTGCAACACTTCCGCCGAATCCTCCGGTACAAAAGTCGCAAAAAAAGCAAACTTACCAGTTTTCTCTTTTACCTGTTTTGCAACAGTTGCCAACTCGGCATAGGTAGCCGGAGGCTTGGTAATTCCAGCTTTTTTAAACAAATCCGTATTGTAAATAGTTACCGGAGTTGTAAGATACCAAGGAATGCCAAAAGTCTTGCCGTCGAGTACACTAGCTTTCCAGATATTTGGCAGATAGCTCGATCGCACTTGCTGCGAAATCCGCGAGTCCAAATCCAGCCAAGCATTGCGCCCAGCCAACAACGAAGCAAAATCAGGATTTAGGTTCACCACATCCGGCGCAGTTTTCGCCGACACAGCCCCCAAAATCTTGCTTTCCATCGCCGACCAAGGCACGTCCACCCAGCGCACCTTCACTCCCGGATTTTCCGCTTCAAAACCGGCGATCGTCTTGTTGAAATACTCAGTAAACTGAGGTTGCAGTTGCATAGTCCAAAACTCGATCGCGTCCGCATTCTTGGTCTGGGAATTAACAGCCGGCTTGCTGCAACTTACCACCGCAGCCAGCAGCAGCCCCACCAGCCCAAACACAGCGAACAGTTGCCAAGATTTACGTTTCATAGAAATAAATTTTGAGATTCAAGGTTAGCTAAGGAGAAAACAAGCATCGCCCTCCCAAAGCCCTCCTGGGCTCAAGCGCCAGAGTTTTGTGTGCGGGCCCGGGAGGGAGAGAGTCGGTTTTGCTGCATAACCGGCAGGTTTTCGGTCGATCGAGTTTAAATTTGTTGACATTCGCAACAGAATAGCTATTGTCAAGTAAATTGGATAGCATAAAATCGAAACTGGCGATCGCGCCACAAAGACTGTGCAGCGCAGAATCAGGCGGGATACCGAGATCGCAGCGATCGCAGTATCGGCGGGAGTTGGAAACCAATCTTCCAACAGCCAACGGCCCAATCAGGCTGGCAAGCGTACAACATAAAAAAATACCAATTACCGACGACCCAATCCTATGGTTAACTTTTTCAAAGGTCTACTTTCCCCACGCCAGCCTGGAATCGGGATCGAAATAGCCCCAGATCGCATCAACATCATTCAGATCGAAAAGAAAGCTCAGGCATTAAAATTGGGTCTCCTAGCCTCAATGGAAGTACCAGAAGACATCATACAAGAAGGGCAAATAGTCGATCCGCCGGGAATGGCAGAACTAATACGTGCCCTCCTCGCCGAAAACAAAATCAAAGCCAAGAAAGTAGCCACAGCCATTCCCGGCCGCGAAGCCGTGATCAGGCTAATTCCAGTTCCCGCAGAACTCAACGAAGAAGAACTCCGGGATTACATGAACGCAGAAGCAGGGCTGTACTTACCGTTTCCCAGAGAAGACGCCGACGTAGACTATCAAAAAATAGGCCTATTTGTAGATGACGACGGCGTAGAAAAAGTGCAAGTGGTATTAGTCGCAACCCGCAGAGAAGTTACCGATACCTACATCGAAACCTTCAAAGAAGCCGGACTGATTATAGACGTGCTAGAAGTAACCAGCTTTGCCCTGATCCGCACCCTCAAAGACCAACTCCAACAATTTTCATCCCAAGAAGCAGCAGTCCTCACAGACATAGAATTTGACAGTACCGAGTTAGCTATAGTAGTGGACGGCATACCGCAATTTAACCGTACTATCCCGATCGGCACCTACCAAATCCAGACCGCCCTCAACCAAGCCATGAACCTGCCTCCCACCAGAGACACCAGCGAACTGCAAGGCATGACCCTACCAGTCACAGACACAATGGGCGCATCGGGAGACACCAATCCCGGCACCAATGCGATGATTAAAGTATTGGGAGAACTAGCAGACGAACTGCGCCGTTCAGTAGACTTTTACCTCAACCAGAGCGAAGAACTCGAAGTAGCGCAACTGTTGCTAGCAGGGCCAGGAGCTGCGATCGGCAAACTCGACGAATTTTTCATGCAAAGATTAAGCTTGCCGGCATCTCAAGTAGACCCAATCGAAACCCTAGGACTCGAAATCAGCGAAGAAATTAGCCCAGAACAGCGAGCAGGCTTAGGAGTAGCCTTAGGTTTAGGACTCAGGGAGGTAATGTGACCTAAGAGTTTTAGATAATAGAAAAACAGATTTGAGAATTTTAGGAAAAAGCTTCTTCCGCAAAAAGAAGCCCCCTGATACAGAAGGTAGAATATTGGAGGTAAAAGGTAAAAGGTAAAAGGTAGAATATCGGAGGTAGAAGCAACCACTTCCTTCAGTAGAAGGCAGAAAGTTGTTTCTTTCTTCCCTAAATAAATCCTTCACTTATACCGGCAATCTGGCGCTCTGTCTAAAATCTAAAATTTCAAATTAAAATCTATAGCAACAGCCAAGACGGTTGGGACGTTCTTAATTGCTCAAACCATGCGGCAGATTGCACCTTCCACAGGATTTCCTCCTTCTTCCTTCTTCCTTCTTTTTACCTTGAGCCAAGCCTTTCATGCCTTCTTCCTTCTTCCTTCTTCCTTCTTCCTTCTTCCTTCTTCCTTCTTCCTTCTGCTATAAAATCCAGTGAAGCCATGTACAGCCTAGATATTAATTTTCTCAACGATCGCCCCGACTACAAACCAGTCACAGCAGCCAAAAGCTCAGCTAGAAGAAGTTCCGGGGGAGCCAAAGACCAACTGCCCCTAATTGGGGCGGGGCTGTTTGCCTTGGGTCTCAATGCCGCCGTCATGGGCGCCTGGTGGTGGGCGACCAGCCAAAATAGCAGCTTGGCTACAGAACAAGCAAACATCGAACAAGAACTGGCAAGGTTAAGCACTCAAGCCAACGCCATCAAAGCCATCAACGCCGAAACCGACAAAGTTACCGCCGAATACAAAGCATTAGCCGGAGTATTCGACCAAATTAAACCTTGGTCGGCGATGCTGCAAGACCTGAGTGCCCGCACTCCCGCCGGACTGCAAATTGCCAAAATCGAGCAAATCGACCCCAGTCCCGCCCCCGTTGCAGCAGCACCCCCTCCGCCCGCGGCAACTCCCGCCGCATCCCCCGGCGCGAGTCCATCCCCCGGCGCGAGTCCATCCCCAGCCAGCCCCACCCCGGTGGCTGCTCCTATCCCAGTCGCCCCGCCACAGGCGGCAAAAGTACAAATTTCAGGGATAGCCAGTACCTTTGCTCAAGTTAACGACTTTATGCTTCTAGTCCAGCGCTCTCCTTTCTTCCTCAACACCGATACCAAACTGGTAGCGGCCACATTAAAAAGCAACCCCACGCAATTACAAGTGCGGAACCCAAACGCAGCAGCAGCAGAACTTCCCAAACTGCGGCCGGTGGTGGAATATAAAATTGAAACAACGCTCAGCCCGACTGGCGCCTCCGAGTTGCTCCCCGAGCTGCGGAGCAAGCAAGCAGACGGGCTAGCAATACGGATAGAAACACTTCAAGAAAAAGGAGTGCTAGAACCAGAAAAAACAGAGGTGAAAAAACCATGACAGCAGAGTTTATTCCCAGCGGGGCACAAGCAGAAGAAGCAGGGACTCAGGAAATATTTGGCATTAAGCTGACACCCCAAGTCCAAGCAATAGGCATCGCGGTTCTCGGCCTCGGAATAGCCGGCTACGTCGGCTCCCAGTTCGTACTCCCGGAATTCCAAAAAAGCGACGAAATTAAACAAAAAATTGCCGCCAGCAAGAAAACGCAAGTCGAATTGCAAACTCTAATTCTCAAAAAGTCAGAAGCACAAGCAAAGCAAGAAGAAGCCAAACAGCGCCGGGCCAACGTGACGGCAATGTTTGCTAGCGACGCAGGATCTAACACGCTGCTGCTTGACATGAACCAACTGGTTAATCGCATCAACGCCGGCGTGCAAGGGGACGACCTCAAGGCTAAAATTACCAAATTTGAGCCGGATGTCCCGCCAGCAGGAGCACCAGCACCCGTGCCGGGAGCTCCCGACCCTGATATTCTCAGCGATACGTCCTTCGGGCCGTCCCTGGCTGGCAAGCTCAGACGCAAAAAATATAAGGTAGAGTTTGAAGGCAGTTTCGCTCAAACCCGCAATTTCATGCGTAACTTGGAGTTGATGCAGTCGCTGTTGGTAGTGAGGAATTTGAAATCTGAATTGCTAACATCAACTCAGTCTATGCAAATAGATTTTTTGAAGGGAAGAATAGTCCCTGTGGAGCAGCCACAAACTAAAATTAAAACGGCTTTTGACTTGCACGCGCTGCTGCCGTTAAAGCAAGAAGAAAAACTGCCAACTCCGGCTCCAAGTCCTGCTGCTAAGTAGCCGTATTATTGCTGATATTAGCTCTTTTTTGAAAGTTGCTTTTTCAGCAGGAGGTAGAAGATAGAACGCCAAAATATGAATGCCGCGAACAAAAATATATGGCAATCTAAAATTAGGCTTTTTGCCGAATTCATTCTAACTTCTTCCTTCAAACACAGGCTCGAATCGAGAAGATATAGCCTTCGTTTCAGTAAGATGATGTGCCCATAGGGCTCCGTGGGCATCGGCCTTCCCAGGGCATGGGGCATTGGGCATTGGACATTAGTAGGCCCTCACCAATAACCAATAACCAATAACTAATAACCAATAACCTATGCCCCATGCCCCATGCCCCATGCCCCATGCCCCATGCCCCATGCCCCATGCCCCATGCCCATAAATAATAAAGTGTAGAGGAGAGAACGTGAAACAGCATCTACGGTTAAGTGGAGGACTCTTGAGCAGCGTTGCCGGAGTTATGCTCGCCCAAGCGCCAGTCTCGGCAGCGCCGACTAAAGTCACAGGAGTGCAAGTAAGTCAAGCTAATAATGGCGTAAATATTGTCCTAGCTACCGAAAAGGGCGATCGCCCGCAAGTTTTTGGCATCAACAGCGGCAATACCTACCAAGCCACGATTACCAACACCCAGCTCCGCCTGCGCCAAGGCAACAGCTTCCGGCAAGATAACCCAGCTCCGGGCATTTCCTCAGTAGAAATCACCCAGCTAGAAGCTAACAGCATCCGCGTTGTAGTGGCAGGAACCAACGGAATTCCCAACGGACAATTTGTGCCCGGACAAGGCCAAAGCATCGTCCTCACCGTTGCCGGACAGGGCGGGACAGCGCAGTCTGCCCCAGCAACACAGGCTGCATTGCCCTCGCTAAACCAAGCCCAAAATGTACCTCCGCCACCTCCAGGACTGCCGCTGAGCCCAACAACTTCCCGGCCGGCCCCCGTCCGCACGTCGCAAACCCCGGGCGTGATGCTGCAAAATCCCGAAGTTACTATTACTAGGAACGATCGCCCGCCCCTCCCCAGCGAAATACAATCTCAGAACAATCAAGCTCCGTCTTTCCAGCCGCGGGCTGTAGCGCCGCCCTTGGGAGATATCGCGGTATCTAACATCGCGCCGGCTGGGGCAAGTATTGAACTGAGTTCCGCAGAACGCATCCCCCGTTTGGTGCTGCGCGATGCCCCAGTCCGCGACGTTTTAGCTCTGCTGGCCAGGGCTGCGGGATTGAACATTGCTTTTACAGGCGGCGGGGCCCCCGGCCAACCAGGCCAAGCCGCTCCGGCGGCCGCACCGGGAGCAGCAGGAGCATCTGATGAAGGGCCGAAGATTTCCTTGGACATCGAAAATGAGTCGGTGCAAGATGTTTTCAACTACGTGCTGCGGATCAGCGGGCTGCAAGCCAACCGCGTCGGGCGCACGATTTTTGTCGGTTCTAATTTGCCTCTGGACTCGCGCAATATTATCGTTCGGACGCTGCGACTCAATCAAGTCAGATCTACGGATGCAGCTAACTTTTTGAGCGCTCAAGGTGCGGAAACTCAACTCCCGATTACTCGGGTGACTATTCAAACCGTGGGCCAGGGAAATACGGCGCGGGATGTGGAAATTCGGGAACCGGACATTAAGGCAATTGGTGCCAAGGATGGCAACGGGCCGCTCTTGCTGAGGGGACTGTCGGTGCTGGCGGATGCGAGGCTCAATTCGATCACTTTGGTGGGCGATCCGCGCAAAGTTGATGTTGCGGTAGCTTTCTTGACTCAGCTAGATTTGCGCCGCCGTCAAGTGGCTGTCAACGTCAAGGTGATCGATGTCAACTTGCTGGGAAACAACAGAAGTAGCAGCAGTTTCTCTTTCGGAATTAATAACAATTTCTTTGTCAATCAGGACGGAGTAGCAAGTCTCAATTTTGGTGGCTTGCGGCCGGCTACAGTCGGTGATGTCAACAATCCCAACAATCGATCGACTCCGCCGATCGTCCCCAACCCCATAGGAGCCGTGGAGCCTATCTACGATCAGAGGGGCAATTTAATCAACGTGCCTCTAACAGGGACTCCTACCTACGATCGGAATGGCAATTTAATCAACGTACCTAACAGTGGCGGGGTGTTCCTCCGCCCGACAGCAATTACTGGTAACCCCGGACGAGTTGGGGTTGAAACTTACGAGCCTGGCCCGGGTGGCAGTGCGACTTTCGCCCTGTTCCCGCTGTTGCAATATCCGAGGAGGTTCCTGTCGGCGTTGCAGGCAACTATTGAAACCCGGAATGCCAAAATCCTCACCGATCCAACTCTGGTGGTTCAAGAAGGAGAAACGGCGAATGTGAATATTACTGATGAGATAATTACTAACATCACTCAGCAAACGCAGACCACGGGAAATACAAGTACCACAACCACGACGGCAGTGAAAGATAAGGCCGGTTTGCAGTTGGGGGTGGCGATCGATCGGGTTGACGATAATGGCTTTGTTTCTTTGCGGGTGAACCCGATTATCAGGACACCGGGCTCCACTCGAGATCTGGCCACGGGCGCGAACACCAATCAGATAACGCTGCTGGGCGAGCGATCGTTGCAATCGGGGCTAATTCGCCTGCGGGACGGTCAAACTTTGATTGTTTCGGGGATTATCCGCGACGAAGAACGGATTACAGCAAACAAGATTCCGATTTTGGGAGATTTGCCGATTATCGGTTCGCTGTTCAGGAGCACCACTAAGGATAACCAGCGGGCAGAGTTGATTGTATTGCTGACTCCCCAGATTTTGGATGATAGCGATCGATCGAACTTTGGCTACCAAAACAACATCAGTCCCGACGCCCGCCAACTGTTGCAGCGCAGTCAGCCCGTCCAACCCAGACAGTAGGCATGGGGCATCGCGCATCGGGCATCGGGCAAAGAGGGCATCGGGATGAAGGAAGAGGTGTCAACTTAAGGTCAAAAGTCGTGCCGGTCTGCTGTCTGACGATTTGCCGAGTCTAGATCCCCCCTAACCCTCCTTAACAAGGGGGGGACAAGAGCGTCGTCCAACTCCCCCGACTATCCGGGAGAGAAGAGCGTCGTCCAACTCCCCCGACTATCCGGGAGAGAAGAGCGTCGTCCAACTCCCCCGACTATCCGGGGAGAGGGACAGGATTCTTCTCAAAGTCAACCCCTACTCCCCTTCTTAAGGGGGATTTAGGGGGATCGAGACTCGGCTATAAACGAGAGATACAAACGACTATCCGGGGAGAGGGACAGGATTCTTCTCAAAGTCAACCCCTACTCCCCTTCTTAAGGGGGATTTAGGGGGATCGGGCCTCGGCTATAAACGAGAGATAGAGATACAAAGGTTTTTAGGCGATTGGTGACACGAATGGGAAGAGAGAAGAGGTTCGAGGAAAAGAAATATTTCTTTTCCCCTTGACAATTCAGACTTTATTCCTTTTAATTCACCTTCTTTCTCTCAGAAGCAATCAGGAATCAGGAAAAAAAGTTTTGTTTAACCCTTGACAAATGACATTTTATTCCTGCTATTTTTACTTATTTTCAAATTTCAAATCCACGGAGGCAAGAAATCTTCTCTCCAAAGAGGTATTTTTTTACCTAAATTTAGGTATTAATTCTAAAAATTGTCCGAATCCATATAAATTAAAGGTTCCACCGATCCATAAGGGTCGGCAAGACTTTAGAATAATGCAGTGAAAATTAGATGCTGTCGGGTTTTCAGCAACTAAAAACAAAAATTCCTTTTCTGACCAATTACCCTAGGGTAATTAGTATTCAGCAGGAGTTCTTAATTGGGGAAGCGGGCTGGAGTAATAGGGGATAACCCAAACGCTCTCAACCCAAACTCCAATACAGTTACAACTCACAGCTAATAGTTGAACTCTGTTTAACGTATTTTGCAAATCCCAGAAGGAGTTCTGAATGAACAAAGGTGAATTGGTTGATGTAGTGGCCGAAAATGCTAGTGTCACGAAAAAACAGGCAGATGCCGTTTTGAGTGCAGCCTTGGAAGCAATCATGAAAGCTGTCTCCGACGGCGACAAGGTGACATTGGTCGGTTTTGGCTCGTTTGAGTCGCGGGAACGCAAGGCCCGGGAGGGTCGCAATCCCAAAACTGGCGACAAGATGGAAATCCCGGCAACTAAAGTTCCTGCATTTTCCGCAGGTAAGTTGTTTAAGGACAGAGTTGCACCGCCGAAAGAACCCAAAATTTAATTGGTGAACTGAGTCTTGATTAGACCTGTACACGGTGGGAATTTAGCTTGGGCAGCCGCATTGGCTGGCTGCCCTCCCTCTGCTATTCTCGATTTTTCTGCCAGTATCAGTCCTTTGGGCCCTCCTGAGTCTGCCCTGGCTGCGATTCAAGCTCATTTGAGCAGTCTCACGGCTTACCCAGACCCGGATTATGGAGAGCTCCGGACTGCTTTGGGTGAGGCATTGAATGTTGATCCGGATTGGATTTTGCCGGGGAATGGATCGGCGGAATTGTTGACTTGGGCGGCTTGGGATTTGTCGAAGCTGGAGGCGACTTATTTGGTGACTCCGGCTTTTGGCGATTACTGGCGAGCTCTTTCGGCTTTCGGCGCGCAGGTGCTCGATTGTCCTTTGGATCTCACATCTTGCACCATTGTCAAGAACGGGCAAGATGCCCATTCCACAAGGGATGAATTTTCTTGTGGAACAGGCATCTTGCCTGTTCCCAAACAAGTAATTGAGAATGGTGGAACATCTGGGTTGGATCTCAAATCGTTGGATGCTGGAACCGGAAACGGATTGGTAAGCGATGATTTATCGGTTTCTAACGGTTCCCTTGTCTCTCCTTCTTTCCCTCTCCCGGTTCCTCTTGCTCTCGGCGCCGATCGAGCTTTGTTGCTAAACAACCCTCACAATCCTACGGGTTTGCTCTTCGGTAGGGAGGCGATTCGGCCTTATTTGGAGCAGTTGGGTATGGTGGTGGTGGATGAGGCCTTTATGGACTTTCTACCGCCAGCAGAGCAGCAAAGTTCGATCGCTCAAGTTGAGGAATTTCCGAATTTGGTGATTTTACGATCGCTCACCAAATTCTATTCTCTGCCGGGACTGCGGATGGGATGTGCGATCGCCCATCCCGACATCCTGCGCCGCTGGCAGTTGCTGCGCGATCCTTGGCCTGTGAATGCCTTGGCTGCGGCGGCTGCTGCTGCTATGGTGCGAGATGCTGCTTTTGAGCGGCAAACTTGGGATTGGCTGCCTGGGGCTCGGCGAGAGCTGTTTGAGGGTTTGGCTGATTTACCCGGTTTGCGGCCAATGGCTGGGGCCGCTAATTTCTTGTTAGTTGAGTCGTCGGTGTCGGTGGCTGCAATTCAAAAAAGTCTGTTGCAACAACACCGGATTTTGATTCGGGATTGTTTGAGTTTTCCTGAGTTGGGCGATCGATTTTTCCGAGTCGCCGTGCGCGATCGGGCGGACAATCTGCGACTGATTGCTGGACTTGCCGATGTGATTAGGAATGGCAATTTAATAACTTAATCGACTTGCTTGTTACCAGGCTCTGCCTCCTTTTACTTCCCAGAGTATAGGAGAGAGGACTGTAGGAGCTGTTTAAATTATTAAATTTTCGTTCCTTAGCTGTTAACTCGGAAATTCATCTCACGTCATAATCTTTGATTTTGGCGTGAAATGAATGCCAGAAGAGCGGGCGAATGGAATTCGCGCCTATACAGACAAAACCCGCCTCCGCGGGTTGAAGAGTGGGCCGTTGAAATTACGTTGTTTTC
>NZ_JAEQCX010000192.1:0-7670 GCF_020738035.1 Microcoleus sp. PH2017_28_MFU_U_A | reverse complement strand
TCTGTAAGGCTAACACTGCATAATTTCAGCCCAAAAGCGTTTGGCTTCCAAGTTTTCACAACTGATAAAAAAATCCGACCCACATCTGCGGAATGTGGGATATAAGATGTGATCGCCATTTCGATATTCTGTGCTTTCTCTCCCCTGATTCTTTCACCGTAGGCATTGGCCAGATTATTTTGTATAGTTGCCCAATCTTGAGGGAAGGCATCGCGGGTGCGAACTTCTAAGGCGACAGTGCAATACCGGATCGCCATTTCGATATTGTGTGCTTTCTCTCCCCTGATTCTGTAAGTGTAGGCAGCAGCCAGATTATTTTGTATAGTTGCCCAATATTCGGCAAAGGCTTCGCGATTAAAAACTGTTGAAACAATTTCATAACAACTGATGGCAATTTCTAAATTAACTAATCTACTCCCCAAGGGAAACTGCTGAATTAGATTACCTAAATTGTGAATAACTGTGGCGATACCATTGGCTTGTGCCCCTTCTACTTGGGCAAGAGTATCATTTGCCCAAGCAGTTAATATTTGAACTAATTGTAAATCTAGTTTATCTAGGTTTTGTTGTAAAAAAATATAGACTTGTTGGCCATTGCCTTGGTCATCACCGACAGTTTGTAATAACTGCATTAAAAATGCGAGAGAGTCCGAATTACCCTCCTCACGCATCCCCAAGAGTTCCCCTACCTGACTGGCAAGATTTCGCAAATAATTAGCCCCATTCTCCTCTCCTTGCTCTGCCAAACTTGCCGCTACTGCCTCGCAAGCTTGCATAAACCCCAGATCCAGGAATTCCGAGTTAGCACTTAAAATTTGCGGTTCCTCACCGTTAGGACAACTCAGTAGCGCATTAATCAATTGCAGATAAGCAGAATTGCGGTCTGCATTTCCTCCCTGCGTCCCTTGAGCCAAAGCTTGACTAATTTGCCCCGCCAATTGCTGCAAAAAACCCGCATTTTGTTCGCCATCCGCCGCCATCCGACTCGCCACTTCCTGCATCACTTCAATCAAGCCTGAGTCAACTAACTCAGAGTGCTCCTGCAATACATTCCCCTCTTCCCCAGCCGGACAACTCAGCAGCAATTGAATCAGATTCAGGTAAGCTCGGACGCGGTTTTCATCCATGAGGCGTGACCTTCAACATTTTTTATTCCCTCATTTGTACCACAAATACAAGCAGCCCCAGCTAAACTGCAAGAATTATTTAATTTTCCAATCTGGCGGCCTAGTTGCTCAGTTTTTGTTGACAGATTACTTGATTTGTGTATATGAAGGTTTGTCTGACGTTCCTAGTTGGTCGATTTTGATGAGATAAGTAGTTTGCGATTCGAGAAAATACGGGACATCGCAGTGCCGATATATGGTAACTTAACCCCAAAGTCCGCCAGGGAATTAATTCCCCCTCTTATAGCGAAAGTCCTCTTGCATAGGACTAAATAAATAATCAGTCCGAGAGGACTTTTGCTTTTAGGTAGGAGTTTAAACCCCTCGCGGACTGCGGGTGTAATGCAGAGAAACCCGGCTTTTTTACCCGCCATTAAAAATTTGTTCCGCTGTCAAAGTCAACTCTGGAAATACCGCCGACTCAATTCTTTCATCTCCCCGAAATAGCTTAATCTGATACTCACCATCTACCAATTGACAAACCGACAAACTAGGCAGTTTTGGAGAACCAATATAACGGCTACCTCCCAAACCCAAATAATCGACAATCCAGTATTCAGCAATACCGAAAGCTTCATAGTCACTCATCTTGTGTGCATAATCATCGCGCCAATTTGTGCTGACAACTTCAATCGCGAGAGGAATGGATGAGCCTTGAGTAATTGTTGAGGATTTGGCCCATAAAGGCTCTAGCGCTAAAGCATCACGATTAACTGCTAAAACATCAGGCAAATAACCCGTTTCTTGTTCGGGAGATTTAACGAGGGCATTCTTGGGGAATCGATAAGGAAGTTGCAGCCGCCGAGTTTCTAGGATTAGTTCTGTCTGCAAAAATTCAACAACTTCTTCATGTTTTCCTGTCGTCTGCATCTCAATAATAACTCCGTTATGTAGTTCATAGCGTCCGTTTTCGGGCTTCCATTCCAGAAACTCATCGAAAGTTATTAACTTGGATATTGCTTGAATCATGGGAAAACCTCCAATGTTCTAAGATTAGTTTAACATTAAGAATAATTAGTATTCTATTTTAGTTAGAGGTAGATGAATAATTTGATTTTGATATTCATTAAAAAAAGAAGATTCCGAAATCAAAATTAATTTATCTATGTTTTGCCCAAGGCTTAAATTCGCACTTTAAATAAATATTATATAGCCTTTCTTGAAAATATGAGGCATGACTGACAGCTTATATAACTACTAAACCTGGAGGGCTAAAGCCCAACTACGTACCTCATATGAGACTTGCATTCCGAACGATCGAACCTTTACTTGAGGTTGGGGGTTGTGAATTTTGACAACCAGCGGTTTTTCAGTTTCTTTAAGTGCGATCGCCTTAAATTATCCACCAACCGCCGCAACTGATCCAAATTTCCCGCTTCGCCACCGTACTTCCACCGCACGTAAGCTTGCGAAACTTCCTCAATTACCTCAGCTTCATCGGTTGCATGATGGCCGCGCATTGCCTCAGCATACTCCAAAGGCGTTTGAGCTTTCTGCTTGGCAAATCCCCGACTCGCCAAATCCTTCAACATTTGCTGATAAACCCCCTCTACCGGCGGTAACTTACCCAGCCAACGCCGATAGCGCCACTTGCGCCACCCTTGCCAAATTAACCAGCCAATGAAGCCAAAGCCGATCGCACCAATCAACCCAGTAAACAACCCAACCCAACCCTTAGCAAACTGTCCCAGAAACCAGCCCAGAATCAAAGTGATCCAGCCAATTACAAAACCGATAACCGAATCCAGCCCGCTTCTCAGAGGCGTCGGTAGCCAACCCGCGATCCACTTCCAAAACCATTCCAGCGCGCTAAAAGTCTGGTTGTCTTCCACCGAAGCCGGCATCAACGGATAACCTGGAATCGGATTAAAACCAAACCAGCCGTAATTGGGAAAATATACTTCCGTCATCATGAAAGCGTCGGTATTTTTTACCACATACAAACCAGTAAACGGGTTGAACTCCCCCGTATCGAAACCGCCAGCCACTCGCGCCGGAATCCCGATCGATCTAAGCATAATTGCCAGTACCGTCGAAAAATGGTCGGGATATCCGCCTGTAACCTTTTTACCGTCTTGCGTGTTTTGATAGCCAAACAGAAAACCTTCGACTAAATCTTCTGTTTCTTCCAAGTAAGGCAAAGCTTTTACAAGTTTATAATTCGGATTTTGCTTCAAATATTGAGCTAAATACAAAGCTTTTTCGTAGGGAGAATCGATCGCCCTGTCTGACTTAGCTACTCTTGTTCTCGCCAACAAAATTTCTTCTGTTTTTTCTCGCACCTTGGCGGCAATTTTCGGCGGCACGTCCAAATAGAACTTGCGAATATTTTTCGGATAATTAGTACCAGTTTGCCCCAACCCGGAACGATCGCGAACAGGTACATTAGAAATCACCGTATAAGTCAAACCTTCCCGCAATTCCACAGGCGATCGCAAACCGCCCTCCGCATCCACCGCCACATCCATCGTCGGAAAATACAGTTCCTTCGGCTTAGCCAAAGCCGGAATCAAATTCGGCAACTGAGCAATAATAGTATAACTTTGAATCACCTCTTGAATCCGAGGCGCATTCGGAAAAGGATTCAGATAAAATTGAAAAGACCACCTAGGTCTATTCACCTTTTCAGCTCGATCGTTGCGAGAAATTTCCCAACCCTGACCAGTATACTTGTCAAAGCCCAACACCCGCCAAAAACCCGCCGCTTGCGATCGCACGCGCATCACCACTTGGGGTTTCATTTCCCCCCGCAAATTCTGATTGATGCGCTGGTTGAAACCGTAATAAAAAGTAGAGTCCACCTCTCCTGGCCCTTTGTCTGGGTTTCTCCCCCTTCCTCCGCCACTTCCTTGTTCATTTCCCCCTCTGACATACCCCGGATTTAAAATGCTGCGCGAGTCAAACTCCCCCTGATATTGAATGGGAGCACTGACAGGAAAAGTCCGCAACTGATAGCCCGGGAGGCGCGGCAAAAACGCAAAAATAGTCAGCCCCAACCCGAGAGTTATCGCTAGCAGCCAACCAAAATACTTGGGGGATAGAGTAGCAGCAAATAGTGACCAGTTCTTATTTTTGGCTGCACCTTCTACTTTCTGCTTGCTATCGTCTGCCTTGGAAAGTCCCAAGCGCGATCGATAATCCAACACCAAAGTCGGCAGCGCTAAAGCCAAAAACACCACTAGCAACGGCCCAAAAGTCAGCGTTTGACTGATAGTCGCCGCTACACTCAACAAAATCAACCCGATGACGATCGAATAGCCCAAATCTTTGCGGCGCGGCAAATCGAAGCTGTGCAGCACTTGAATGTGAATTAACAGTTGCGCCAAAACTAACCGGGTATCGTTCAATTCTCCTACCAAACGGGTAAAAAAAGCCAACAGCGCCACCAGCATGGCAATAGCTATGCAGAACTTAGCAGCCACATTGCGATCGCGGCGGCGGTACCAACTCCAAGTTGCCCCCACAATGCTAACAGGCACAGCCCACAGGTTCAGCGCTTCTTCAGCAGCAACGTCTGTCGCCACAATGCCCACAATTACCAACAACTGAACCAGGATTCGCAGCAGCAAAGAATCCTCAATCACCGGCGGAGGCATCGCCTCAATCTGCTCCCACAGCTTACCCAAAACAGGTATCTTTCGCAGGTTATCAGTTGTCATGTGCACCCATCCAACGATTTTAGATTTTAGATTTTAGATTTTAGATTGAATCCACAGATAAATCTGAGAGGGCTTTAACTAAAATCTAATTTTTTTTGCTTTTCACGAGCGAGGTCGGGGGATTGAATTTGTTTGTGTGTGAGGTCAAACCCTAGAGGAAAAACATACATTATTTACTCTAATTTTACCAGAAAGACTTGGCTTAAAGCCTCTCCCTTGTAGGGATAAAATAAAATTAGAGTATTCATTACTCCAATCTTCTTCATTCCAGGTAGAGGTAGCTGTCAACTGTCAACTGTC
Source organism: Microcoleus sp. PH2017_28_MFU_U_A (assembly GCF_020738035.1). Taxonomy (NCBI): domain Bacteria; kingdom Bacillati; phylum Cyanobacteriota; class Cyanophyceae; order Oscillatoriales; family Microcoleaceae; genus Microcoleus; species Microcoleus sp. PH2017_28_MFU_U_A. The sequence goes on along the minus strand of NZ_JAEQCX010000192.1, from coordinate 2,545 downwards.
AACTGTCAACTATCAACTGTCAACTGTCAACTAAACTTTCTAGTTGCTATCTTGTCCTGACAAAACTGGACGAATAGCAAACATCAGAGGTCTAGTCTCGAAGTTTTGGAATCGAACTTCTAAGGCATAAATCTTATCCGGTTGCGGATCGAACAACTCCACACTTAAATGCCCGGAATTCGGACGATGTGCAGTTGCTTCGGCATCTCCTCCCTTGAGTTCCAAACTTCCTCCCCCAGGAAATTCGCATTCAACTCTTAAACACGGCCTTGGTGGTTCTGTATTGCGGTTGGACAGGTATTGAGCTTGCAGAGTCAGCGAACCCAAAGCTGTCAACCATTCTCGGGAAACCGGCGGCTGATTTACAGGACAATCCAAAGTTAGAGAGTCAATGATTTCTCGGGCGGCCAACAGCGACATGAGCATTTGTTGATCGGTAGTTGCCACTTCGTAATTCGGTAAATCTTCTACTTCTGAAGCTGTAATTCCTCTTGTCGCACCCAGAAGTACCATACCAGCTAATTCGTTAAGTTCCTGAGACTGGTCTGGAAACAAGCTATCTACAGCGCGGACTAACTTTGCTCCTTCCCGCAGTGACAACATTACCAATTCCTGACAAGGTTCTAGCAGTTGAGCAAAAACCCCTTGGGCGATCGGAATTGGCAGGCGACCCCATCTAATATTTTGTAGTTGGGGAGTCCAGATGTGTAGGGGGGGAACCCATTGGGGGGCTACATCGTCTGGGTAGTCGTGGTCGTAACTTTTAATTTCTGTTTCCCAGGGGAACAGAGGCGGGTTGGATTCGATTTCGGCTCTAAGCCTTTCTTTTAACAAGGTCTGAAAACGGTCTTGCACGGTCGGTATATCTCCAATAGTCAGCGGTTGTGCGGGTGCATTGCTGTGCCCCCTCACTTGATAATCCAGCGGGTCTGGTTCGTCCCATTCCCAGTATTCCACCCCAGAATTGTCTTCGTTGCCCCACTCTTCTGAAGAAGGGGGCAGATTGAAGTTCTCCTCATCTTCGCTAGAGGCATTCTCGATCGGCGCCTGCAATACCCAGTCTAAGAAATGGCGCTCGAAAGCCTCTGCATCCCTGTTCGTTTCGTTATTCATCACTAGATGCCCCTTCTCCGGAATCTGAACGATTTCGTAATTCCCAGGCAAGTTCGAGTAATTTAAACCACCGTTTCTGTACCTGGGCTACCGTGCTGCCGAGGGTTTGCGCGATCGCTGACTCCGACAGACCCTGTTGCTTCAACTTTAACAAACGCTGCCCCTCTGGCCCGATTTGGTCGCCAAATATCTGCCACTGGGAAGGCAGCAAACCCAGATTTTTATCTAAGTCTGCTTCCAGCCACTGGTGAACCAGTTCCCAGCGGTGCGACATGGCAAACCTGAGCAAATGGTACTTAAAGCGTTGCTGCAAATAGTCTCTTTGACGGGGAGTTATGTTTAGAAGCGACTCTATTTCATTAGTCGGCAAGTCTTGCAAGCGCAATATGAAATAATCAGCGCATTCTTGTTGGTTGCGCTCTTTCAAATACGCCACTAATTCATCAATCACATTTTGCCGCAGAGATTCTGACTCTTCGCCTTGAGGGCGAATTGCCGAGGAACCCTGTCCTGCCATCGCTTCCCGCACCGAGTGCACCGACGTGTCGTTCCAAGTTTGGTCGGAATCTGAAGCCCCTCCATCGGCGGCTTGTTCCATATCCACGGAGGTTTCTTTGGGTTGCTGCTGGGAAAAAGTTTGGGCCCGCAAAATAATTAGTTGCTGGCTCCGGTTGCGAGGCAAGGGAATGCGTCGCTTGCCAAAACGCTCTACAAAGGCCATGTACTCTGCTAGTTCTAAGCGAGTGCGAGGACTGTAGGTAGGTGGCAGTTCGGTTTCCCGCCGGAATGCCTTTAAAGCTTCCAGATAAAATCCTTGCAAGAAATCTTTGATCAGTTCTACTCGCGCCTGATAGCTAGACTGCACCTGTGGAGGGGTGATGTAGCGATAGACGATCGCGCTGAGGGTACTGTGCAATTCTACTCGCCCGGGCCCGGAGCCTAAAGTGTAATAGTGGAGGCATTGTTGCAAGCGGTGCTGAGCTATACTCTGGGCTGAACCCTCTATGTCTCCCGAGTTTTGAATTCTCTGACTTTCTGTGCATATCCTGTTGACTTCTGCTGCGAGTCGCCCTGCTACATCTTGGCAATTCTGCTCAGACGCGCGAGTGGACTTTTTGAGTTCGTCTAACAGCAGTTGAAATATGGTTTCCACGCTCTGGCAGATTTCCCGCATGATTGTTTACAGCTCACATTGAAATTAGCACAGTTAGTAGCAGTATGGAGATTTTTTTTCTACCGCTACTTGCTCCGGTATTTCCGGCACAGGACAAACTGCAATGTCCTCGATCTCCTGTTCTACAAAAATTAGGGGGTTAGAGCCTCGTCCTTCCAGGACTACTTTATTCTAGAAATCCTGTTGCCATTTTGTAGAAATTGGGTAAAATCAAACAAGGAGGTGATGCAAGTGTTCAATCTGACTTATGAATTCAAA
>NZ_JAEQCX010000191.1:0-9302 GCF_020738035.1 Microcoleus sp. PH2017_28_MFU_U_A | reverse complement strand
TCTCTCTTCGGACTATCTGTATCATTTTTCCTTGGTTTTAACCCTTGCCTGGTAAGCGAGGGTTTTTTGTTGTTGTATTAAAGTAGGCTCCTAAAGTAGCTCCCTACTTTGTAAAATGACAGTAGGTACAGGAAAATAGTCAAAAAAATACCCCCTGATTAAAGGGGGTAGGGGGGTTACCAGGTAAGGGTTAAACTTCTGTTAGCTCTACTGATTCGCTTACCCCAAGATAATGCCTCAGTATCACATCTACGCTATTACCGCAGGCGGTTGCTATATGTAATAGCGCATTGTTATTGTGAGCATTAGCGTGAGCAGTAAGGGTGATGTAGGTATGGCGGGTATGATAAGGGCTTAGGTAGCCTGATATCTTGCCATCGGCAGCTAATTGACTGACTATACCAGGGTAGTAATACTTTCGCTTAGTACCATCACTGTTTGTTTTGCTAGACGTTTGTCCTTGCCATGCCCCACTCAAATTTCCATTACTCAAATAACTGCCATTCTTCCCAGGAAAAACTAAATCTCGGGTTGCCACACTCTTGAGTGATATCAGTAATCTTTTGAGACGAGAATCTTCTTTAAAATAAAAAAGTCTCGTCTCCCCAGTCTTGGTCTCTTTGAGTTTGCGTGTAGACGCACCTAGCGATTTGCTGAATCGGATTACATTACGTTCAAAATTGATATCACCCCAATTTAGGGCAAAAGCCTCCGATGTGCGACATCCTGTAAGAAAGTAGAATTCGATTAGGGGTGCAACATACTTTACAGATGCCGAATTTGACTCATAAAATGCCTTGATGATAGTATCACGCTCTACCTTAGTGAAGGCACGTCTATCGCCTTCCAAACCTTTTTCGTCTGTTATCTCATGCCATTCTTTTTCCTCCCCATTTACTATTTTGGATGCGTACTTTTGCTGAGTTGTGATAGCAGGTGCGCTGTACTTATCTAGTACGAAAGGGTTTTCGGTTGTACTTTGTAAAATTCCTTTAGACTTACAAAAATCAAAAGCCTTGTACAATTCATTCTGCAAGTATTGTTTCTTGCTCATCGAAATTGAGTTTGCGACCTCCCTAATTCCGGTGACGTTACTCAATGATTTTGAGGACAAGTTATTGGAATTAATGCTAAAGTCCTTTGTGTTTTGATTGAATGTTTTTCCCTCAATGGCGTTACTGAATTGAGAAACATACTGAGCTTTAAACGTAGTCTCTTCAATCGTTGTTTGCTTCCACTGAAGGTACACCTCCCACATCTCGCCTACGGTAATCTCGGGTGTTGCAGCCTGTACACCTGGCATCTGAAGTACATCAGCTAGCTTGGCATATTTGCCCCCACCTAAGCCGTATTTAGCAAGGGTGGGGTCAAATAGCTTTTCCCATTCAGGATGGTCTAAATCGGCTTCCATCTGTGCTGCTAGGGCAGAAGCACGCTTCCAGTCCTCAGGATTGTCCTTGTAACCGTGTCGCCCTAGTGGCAAATACTTGGGTTTACCTTTTAGCAACTTGCCGTCTAGGGCTTCCCATAGTGGGCTGTGCCGAGAGGGAAACTGTAGACGTAAGGAGCCGTTGCTCTGAGCTTTCATTGGTGTTTCTCCTGAAACTATTGGTTTGTCAAGGTTCTATGGTTTCTAGATTGTTTCTAGATTTAGTCTAGGTAGACTCTATTTCCCAAGTAGGCTCCTAAAGTAGCTCCCTACTTTCAGTAAGCATAGCATAAGTTTACTCAATATTCCTTGAGCTAGAGATGAATAGGCGATGATTGAGATATTATTTTCGGTACAGTAGGGCATGGCGTCTTTTTCTACCCAGCGCCAAAACAGAGAATAGGGCGGTTGTAAGCTGTCAATGCGTCCGTATTGGGCGGCTTCTGCTATTTGGGCGCGGGAAAAGTTGGAAACGCCGATCGCCCGAATCTTCCCCTGTTGCTTTAATTTGTTCAGGGCGTCCATGGTTTCGGCAATTGGTACGGCTTCGGAATTCCAAGTGCCGGCGGGCCAGTGGATTTGGTACAGGTCGATATAATCGGTGTTGAGGTTTTTTAGCGATCGATCGCACGCTTCGACTACCAAATCTGGTCTGAGGTGGTTGGCGAAAACTTTGCTAGCATAAACTACTTGCGATCGCACGTCTGAAAGTGCTTGACCGATAATTTGTTCCGAATGCCCTTCTCCGTAAACCTCAGCCGTATCAAAGGTGGTAATACCGGCCTCAAAAGCGGCGCGCATGGCTTTGACAGTTTCGGCATCCTCAATTCCCACCCACATCCGCTTCCCAGCTTGCCAAGTCCCCATAATTATCGGGGTAATTTGAATTTCTGATGTACCCAATTGTCGCTTTTCCATACCCTAAGTCCTGATTTGGATTTTTAGTATTCACCCTCAATCTATCTAATTTTAACAGAAAAAAGTAGGTAGAGTAGCTTTGAATCAGCGATTTTGTTACTATTGTTAAAACCCAAATAAATCCTATGAAATCAACTACTCGCGCGCTGAAAGAATGGAATGTAGCTGTTAATGCTTTGGAAGGGGGCAGAACGATTGTGCTGTTGCGAAAAGGTGGTATTCGCGAACAAGCGGGACAGTTTAATGTCAGTGACAAGCAAGTTTTACTGTATCCAACTTTTGAACACCAACAACCTGATTTATTAAAGCCAGATTTTGCAAGTCAAGTAAAAACTGTAGAATCTGGTTGGCATCCGGAAACTATTAGAATTGGCAGTTGGGCTGAGATTACTGATGTTTTTTTGGTGGCTTGGGAACCAGCAATTAATGCGCTATTTCCCTACCATATTTGGAATGAAAAATTTGTCGGCGACCGCCTGAAATGGAAACAAAATCAGCCAATTTATATTTTATTGCTGCGGGCTTATCGCCTCGCAGAAACAGCCGAAATTCAGTACATTTCTGAATACGGCGGTTGTCGTTCTTGGATTGATTTGGCAAGTCCTATTTCTCTGGAGGGGAGTGAAGCTGTTTTAAGCGATCGAGAATACATTGCACGCTCAAATGAAATCCGCAATCTGATGGCGAATCCTCCGAACGCGGATGGTTTGCAGAAAATCACAACGCTGACGGTTTAAACTTTATGCACCTATAATTTGTTGAAAGTAGATAGAATGTATTGGTATTGTGGTATTGGTAGCCACGATGTGCTTTTTAAGCCTGTACAAAAAATAGACTTTCTGCGTTTGGCTGATGTTTTGCCAGTATCTGTTACAAATAGCTGTACGATCGCTCCGATGAATGTTCGTCAATTGAAGGGAAGCATCCAGGCTTTACACGATGGGTGCTGTGAAATTGCCATGAAGATCGATCGCGCTTGCAAGGAAGGTTTGCAATGAGTCAGATCCAGCGCACCGTCTTGATTGTCGATCGCAGCCCGGAAGACTGTCATAAGTACCGACAGTATCTGCTGCGCGATCGCGAGTACCAATACAAAATAATCGCAGCGCCGTTAGGGCAAGAAGGCTTGGCGCTGTGGGAACAACACCAGCCGGATCTGGTGTTGCTCGATAATCGGCTGCCAGATATGGACGGTTTGCAATTTATCGCCCAACTGCGAAGCAAAATAGTATCGCAGCGATATTTGCCTGTAATTGTGGTCGGAGTTGGGAACGAGACGATCGCAGTCGAAGCCATCAAAGCCGGCGCCCAAGACTATCTAATAAAAGAACAAATCGCACCGGAGAGTTTGCGGATGGCGGTGAAGGGGACGATCGACAAAGCGCAATTACACGCCAAGTTGCAACAAAACGAAGAACGCTTGCACCTAGCCTTGAAAGCGGCTGGCATGGGTACTTGGGAATGGCAGATTCCTAACAATTGTGTAGTGTGGTCTAATCTGGTAGGGCCGATTTTTGGTCTACCGCTGGGAACTTATCCGGCAAGTTATGAAGATTTTATCGAACTCGTACATCCCGAAGACCGCGAGATAATTGGCGAGGCTATAACCACTACCCTTGAGACAGGGATTAGCTATGAAGTTGAATTTCGCGCTGTCTGGGCCGATGACTCGCTGCATTGGGTAGGCGCTAAAGGGCAACTTTACTATGACTGGGCTGGCAAACCGCTGCGGCTCCTGGGTACAGTAGTAGACCTCACTCAGTCTAAACAGGCAGAAGCAGAACGCCTGCAACAAGTGCAGCGAGAGCGGGCGATCGCCCTAATTGCCCAGCAAGTTCACCAATCGCTGGATTTAGAGCGCGTTTTGCAAACAACCGTAGAGGAAGTGCGACAGTTTCTCGACACGGATCGGGCGATCGTATTTCGTTTGCACTCAGATGGCGGCGGGACTGTGGTAGCGGAATCTGTGGGGCCAGACTGGCGATCGATCCTAGCTTCCCAAATCTACGATCCCTGTTTGGCAAGCAGTTATCTTGAACCCTACCGTCAAGGATTGGTGACGGCAAAAACAGATATTCATGATGGCTCGATCGACCCTTGTCACATCGAACTGCTGACTCAATTTCAAATCAGGGCAAATCTAGTCGTACCGATCCTGCACGAAAACCAGTGCTGGGGACTGCTGATTGTCCATCACTGTGGCGCCCCGCGACTGTGGCAACCCTTAGAAATTGATTTGCTTCAGCAGTTGGCTCAGCAGGTGAGCATTGCCATTCGGCAGGCTGAGCTTTATCAGCAAGCACAACACGAACTGCAAGAGCGGAAGCGCACCGAAGCAATTTTACGGGAAAGCGAAGAACGCTTCCGCCAGTTAGCAGAAAGCATCGATGCTGTGTTCTGGATTTCCGATTACCCTTCGGGGCGAGTGCTTTATGTCAGTCCTGCCTACGAACGGCTGTGGGGCTTGAATCCCCAATCTTTGTATGATGACTCTCGGGTTTGGCAGGATTTAGTGCATCCGGAACACCGCGAATCGAACGCCCGAGCGTTTGAGCAGAAAGCTGTTGAAGGAAAGTTCGATGAAGAGTACCGGATTGTTTTGCCCGATCGCACTGTACGCTGGGTGAGAGACCGCTGTTTTCCGCTCAAAGATGAGACAGGAAAAATTTATCGGTTCACAGGGATTGCTGAGGATATTACCGATCGCAAACAAGCAGAAATCGCTTTGCAGGAAAGCGAGCGCCAGTTTGCGACTCTGGCAGAAGCCTCTCCAACAGCCATTTTCCGGTTTGATATTGACAATAACTGTCTCTATGTCAACCGCCGTTGGGGCGAAATGACAGGCCGATCGGTAGAAGAGGCCTTGGGGATGGGATGGGTGCAAACTTTGCATCCCGACGAATGCGATCGACTCAGCCGGGAATGGCTGCAATGGTGTCAAAAACCCGAGCCCAGAGGAATTTACCAGAACGAAGGCAGGCACGTACAGCCAGACGGCAGCATTACCTGGTACTACACCCAGTCGCTGCCCTACCTAGACTGTAACGGAACGGTGACTGGCTATGTGGGAACGCTGATCGACATTACCGATCGCAAACAAGCTGAGAAAGAGATCCGTCAAAGCGAAGAACGCTATCGATATTTAACGGAATCAATCCCGCAATTGGTATGGACAGCGAACGTTGACGGGGTATTGCTCGATGTCAACCAACGCTGGTTAGATTTTACGGGGTTGACGGTAGCACGAGCTCAAGCTGAAGGTTGGCCGGCAGTTGTCCATCCTGATGATGTCTCTACCATGGGCGATCGTTGGATGTCTGCTCAACAAGACGGCAGCCCTTATCAAGCCGAAGGTCGATTGCGCCGCTGCGACGGCGTGTATCGATGGTTTTTGCACCAAGCTATTCCCGTCAAGAATGAATCGGATCGAGTTGTCAAATGGTTTGGTACGGCAACTGATATTGAAGACAAAAAATGCTTGGAAGAGCAGCGCGACAGTATTTTGCAGCAGGAAAAAGCTCTGCGCGCAGCAGCGGAAAAAGCTAACCGTGCTAAGGATGAATTTTTGGCTGTGCTTTCTCACGAATTGCGATCGCCCTTGAATCCGATCCTGGGGTGGGCGCAACTGCTGCAAAGTCAAGCGTTGAATGCGGCTCAAACTGCTAAAGCTTTAGACACGATCGAGCGCAATGCCAGATTGCAGACTCAGTTGATTGATGATTTGCTCGATATTGCGGGGATTATGCACGGCAAACTGAGCTTGAATCCCACCCCGGTGAATTTGAGTTTGGCTGTCGAATCTGCGATCGATACTGTGAAAACGGCAGCCGCTGCGAAGTCGATCGAGATTCATGCGATGGTGCCGGATCTGGGGCTGGTGTCTGGCGATGCGGTACGACTCCAGCAGATTGTCTGGAACTTGCTTTCTAATGCGATTAAGTTTACTCCTAACGGTGGCAGAGTGGAGATTCGGCTGGAGCGATCGGGCGTTAGCGGATCCCGCGCAGAGGATCGGGCGCTGATTGCCGTCAGCGATACTGGTAAAGGCATCCACCCTGACTTTTTGCTATCTATTTTTGATTCTTTCTACCAGGAAGATGTGTCTCTGACGCGCAAATATGGCGGGCTGGGATTGGGATTGGCGATCGTCCGCCATTTAGTGGAAGCACACGGCGGGACAATTGCTGCGGAGAGTGCGGGCGAGAATCAGGGATCTATTTTTAGGGTGAGTTTGCCGCTTTTAAAGGCTGAACCTGAGATGAATTTAGCAGAGGAAGTGCGATCGGCTTAAACATGGTACGTAGTTGCGCTTCAGCGCTCTTAAGGTACGTTGTTGCGCTTCAGCGCTCTCTTAATATATATAAGATCGGAGCGCTGAAGCGCAACTACATACCTTAAGATAGTGCACGATTTCAGCAATCACAAATTCAGTCATCTTTAACACCTTTCAATGTACTTTTCGAGAGACGCGCTTCCACGAAACCCAGCCCAAAATCCGCAGCTAAGGCCATCAAAGCCGCCGGAATTGCCCCAGCCAAAAGTAACTGATTGTTGACTGTAGCAACGCCCCGAAAAATAAAGACTCCCAAGCCACCTGCACCAATTGCCGCCGCAATAGTTGCTAGCCCGATCGCAATTACCGCAGCCACTCGCACGCCCGCCAGAATCACGCCCAGCGCCAGGGGAAGTTCCACTTGCCACAACAGTTGCATATCCGTCATTCCCATGCCTGTCCCGGCCATCACAATCGCCCGATCGACGCCGACAATGCCCGTGTAAGTGTTGCGGATAATCGGCAGTAGGGAATAGAGTGTCAGGGCGATGATTGCCGTGCGATCGCCTATTCCGCCCAATACCGGCACCGGAATTAACAAGCCAAACAAAGCTAAACTAGGAATTGTTTGCATAATATTCGCAAATCCCAAAATCGGCTTTTTCAATTTGGGTTTTCTAGTAACTAAAATCCCCAGAGGAATTCCCACAATCGTAGATATAACAATCGCGACTATTACTAAATACAAGTGTTCCATCGACCTCTGAACCATCTCAGCACCATAGCGGTTAATAAAATTAATCATTGCGTAATTCATGATTGCTAACAGCATTCCAATTTAGCTAATTAAAAAGATTCCAAAAAGGCGCGAGCTTCTGGATGCTGAGATTTAATAAATTGATCCGGCGCGGCAAATTCAACCAATCGCCCATCTTGCATCAAACCAATTTTAGAGGCTAAAAAAAAAGCTTCTTGAATTCCGTGAGTCACAAAAATCACAGTTTTCCCTAGTTGCTGCTGTAATTGACGGAATTCCCGCTGCAATTCCAAGCGAGTAATGGGGTCTAAAGCACCAAACGGTTCGTCCATTAATAGCAGCGGAGGGTCTGCTGCAAGTGCTCTGGCGACGCCTACACGCTGCCGCTGTCCGCCGGATAACTGATGGGGATAGCGTTTGGCGAAGTGCTGGGGGTCGAGATTCAGTAATTCTAACAGTTGGTGGACGCGATATTTTATGCGATCGTCCTCCCAGCCTTCCAATTTCGGCACTAAACCAACGTTTTGCTCGACGGTAAAATGGGGAAACAAACCGATTTCTTGAATTACGTAGCCAATTTTTCGCCGCAGTTGAATTGAATCCCACTGAGTTGTCGGTTTTCCCATAACAAGCACTTCGCCGCTGCTTGGTGTCAGTAAATTGTTAATCAATTTCATGGTAGTAGTTTTGCCGCTACCGCTGCGTCCCAGCAATACTAATACTTCTCCTTGCAGCACTTTGAAATTGAGTTTGTCTACTAAATGTCTGCGGTTGAGCCGATATGTAACGTCGAGGCATTCGACAGCAACTTCATGATTATTGACAGGTATCATTAGTTTCGGTGATGTTGGTTTTAAGAAATCGTTAATCGGCTAGTGTCGCGGGAGCATCCCCTAAATCCTAAATCCTAAATCCTAAATCTAAAATCATCTTGGTTTTGCCATTCTAGCAACAATGCTCGACATTGGAGGCAAGTTAATTTTTTGAGCAAGTCGCGAATTCCGTCTGGGGTTACAGGATATGCAGCACCGATGAGTTCGGGGTTTACTGTGGCTGTGGGGTGCAATTCTGCTACAAAACCGTAGAGTTTTTGATTGGAGAATGAACTGTTGATTTCCCAGCCTGTGGTGTTGATTGGTTGGATGCGGGCGATCGCACTTTCTGTCACGCCTAGTTCTTTTTTGATTATAGCTGGAACTGCGGCTGCTGGTGTTGTGGCTTCTGGTACGCGACCGCCTGGAAAGTCAAGGGTTGTGGATGCCACGCCGGGGCGGTACATCGGTGCGGGAAACAGCAATTTGTCAGCTTGAATTGTTAAAATTACAACGGAATCTGCTCTTTCTACTCGCCAATATTCGACTATTTGTCCTTCGGTTGTTTCGAGATGTTCGCCAATTAGTTTTACCCAATGAGAGTTGATTTCTACAAATCTATCTAGGGTTTTCCAGTGAGATTTTTCGGTTGGGTTCATGTTGACAGTTGACAGTTGACAGTTGACAGTTGACAGTTGACCGAAGCAAGAAGGAAGTTCGGCAACGGATTGTGAAACGGATGTAAAGGATGTAAAGGATGGAAGGAATAAGGAAGAGGCAATAAGGAAGAGGGAACCTCATAACCGTCTTGGCGGTTGCTGTGAATTAGATGTTTTTTGCTATGGTAATCGATCGCTGTCGATCGCCCAAATAGTCGATCGGTCTTTTCAGCTTTGACCCGATTTTTCGATCTAGATTGTAAATTTTTGCTACAATAGCACACAGAACCCAAGAAAATTCAGTATTATAGACTACATAATCTAAGTTGATCTGCGCCTTTGGTGATGAGTTGTTGAAACCGCTCGTAAAAACATGGACAAAGCTACCCAAAAGTAGTCAATGTTAGACATCTACGTTAGTAATTTTAGTCCACAGTCCTAAAACTACAGGAAT